>QNDG01000001.1 GCA_003645915.1 Candidatus Zhuqueibacterota bacterium
TTTGTGACTCTACTTCAGCACCTGTCTGCTCTGTTATACCTGTAAATGCGTGGGGTGCATACATAGCAGGCCTTCTGGCACAACAGGGAGTTCATCAACCTCTTTTGATATTTTTTAAAAGTATTTTATTTAATTTTTATTCTCTTGCTGCTCTTGTTTTTGTCTTTACTCTGATAATTCTGCAGAAGGATTTTTTCAGTATGAAAAATGCTGAAAAACGGGCAATGGAAACAGGCGAGGTTTTGCGAAAAGGTTCTATGCCGCTTGTTTCTCCTGAAATAACGGATTTACAGGTAAAATCCGGAGTAAAGCCAAAAGCTGTTAATATGATAATCCCGGTTCTGACAATGATAATAGTAATGATTGCTGGGCTTTTTATTTCAGGAGGCGGTGATATTACAAAAGGTTCGGGATCAACATCAGTATTGTGGGCAGTATTATCTGCGATTGTAGTTGCAGGACTGATGTATAAAAAGCAGAAAATATTTTCAACAGGAGAGCTGACTGATCTTTTTTTTAAGGGAGTAGGAGGCCTTATTCCCATTGCTTCACTAATGATACTTGCTTTTGCTTTGGGCTTACTCTGTACTGATCTGAATACCGGGGCATTTACTGCTTCAATTGCAAAAAAAGTACTCATCCCGCAGATTGTACCGTTAGTGATTTTTATTGTAACAGGTTTTATTGCATTTTCAACAGGCACATCATGGGGCACATGGGGTATTATGATCCCTATTGCAGTGCCAATTGCAGCTCATATGGGCATAAATCTGCTCCTGATTACAGGTGCAGTTGTTTCCGGAGGAGTTTTCGGTGATCACTGTTCGCCGATTTCAGATACCACTATGGTATCATCTATGGCTTCAGCGTGCGATCATATGGATCATGTAAATACACAGCTTCCGTATGCTTTGACTGTAGGTCTGTTCTCTGGTCTGTTGTTTCTGGTGTCAGGGTTTATTTTTTAAAAATATTAAGAAGATACCCGAATAATAGTGACAATTTGCAGGTATCTTTAATCCCGGTTAAAATTAAACTGAAAATCATCGTTGTAAATCATTAAAACATTTGCCTGATAATAATTCCCGGTTAATACCAACGGTTACAGCCCGCTGATATCAATATTGTCAAACATACATGAAGGACACCGGACAGATGAATAGGGGAAAGGATCGTTTCCAATTTCAACAAGATTTTTCCAGAAATCAAGAAGATTCCCGCTGATATTCATTTCATTAACAGGTTTGGATAGTTCTCCGTTTTCAATTAAAAAACCCTGAATACCCATTGAGAAATCACCTGTCGTTAAATTTGTATTTCCTCCGATAAAATTTGTAACAAAAATTCCCGAATCACAGGATTTAATCATTTGTTCCGGAGTTTTATTTCCGGTGTTCATTAAAATATTGGAAGGCCTTCCTGTTGTAGGATATAAACCTGTTTTTTTACTGTAATAAAAGTTCACGTAAAATTCTCGGCAAATACCGTTTTCAATAATTGTTCTTTTTTGGGATTTGATTCCGTCGGAATCAAAAAGTCGTGAACCAAGTCCTCTTTTCAAAAGAGGATCGTCTGTTACTGTAAGAACAGGGCATGTAATAAGGCTGTTTCTCTTATCAGAAAGAAATGAATTTTTATTGTAAATATTCCCTGCATTCAGTGCAGAGAACAAACCGGATAGAATTCGTGATACTGAACGATTTTCAACAATCAGAGCGTATTTGCCTGAATTGATTTTTTTCTGACCGTGTTTTTTTAGTGCGCGCTCTGATGCATCTTTCCCGATAGTATCCCACAGGGGAAGATCTTTTTTAAATCTGGTGGTTGCAGAACTGTATCCTTCCGGTTTTGTATTGTTTTTTTCGTCGGAACTTGTAACTTCAGCGCTTACAGAAAAAAATGTAGAATTCCTGGTACCTTCGAACCCGTTACTGTGAATAATAAGTTTTTCCGTTTTACCGCAAGTCCAGGAAGCAGTAGCGGAAATGATGTCTCCTTCAACCGATAATGCGGAAGCCTCAATTTCTTTTGCATTTTGTATCATTTCATCTACTGTAAGAGAGTCAAATTCAGGGTCATAAATTTCCGGATTTTCGTCAGGATTTTGAGGATAGAGCGATGGATCTGTAATTTCTCTTGCCGGGTCGGGATTCAGGAATTTTGTCATTTCCACTGCTTGTTTTATAAATTGCTGTAATTTGTTTTTATCAACCAGGTTTATGGTATGAGAAGAATATTTCCCGTTAATAAAAATATTCAGATCAATGAACTGCTGCATTGAATGATCAATATAATCTGTTTTTCCCTTTCTGACCTGAATTTCAGTGCTTAAATAATTTGTCGCGGAAACAATAGTGTGCTTGGCGCCGTTTCTTTTTGCGCAATCCGTAATGAAATTACAAATATCATAAAAATTATCTTTTTTCATTTTTTCCCCGTTGGTTTACCCGCTTGTTCCCACGGTAATTGAAGAGACTTTTATTGTGGGATGTCCCAGTGATACGGGTACATCCTGTCCGTCTTTTCCGCATGTCCATGTTGAGTTGTCAATTTTCAGATCATCAGCAACCATGCTTATTTTGCTCAGAACATCAGGGCCGGTTCCAATAAGATTAATGTCTTTTACAGGATGTGTAAGCTTGCCGTTCTCAATTTTATATCCGGATTTAACATAAAAAGTAAAGTCGCCTGCACCGATAAAAACCTGACCGTTTGTAAAAGATTCGGCATATATACCATTTTTTATACTTTCAATAATTTCATCTTTTGAATGAGGACCCGGAAGCATGTAAGTTGTTCTCATTCTCGGTATCGGAGGGTGTCTGAATGATTCCCTTCTGCCGTTTCCTGTTGGTTTTACTCCAAAGTGTCCTGCGCTTATTTTATCATGCATAAAACCTGTTAAAACACCATTGTCAACAAGTATGGTTTTTTGTCCCGGAGTTCCTTCATCGTCAATGTTTATTGATCCTCGTGATCCGGGAATAGTGGCGTCATCAACAATGGTTACAAATGGTGCTGCGATTTGTTTGTTAAGCATCCCGCTGAATATGGAAATTCCTTTTCTGTTGAAATCAGCTTCCAGTCCGTGGCCAATAGCTTCGTGAAGAAGTATACCGGAACTTCCGGCTGACAGCACAAGAGCCTGCTCTCCGGGTTCTGTTTTTTTTGCTTCAAAAAGAATTACAATACGCCTGACAGTCTCTTCTGCAATTTTATCAATGTCAAGATTTTTTAAATACTCTGCTCCGTATCTGCCGGAAAGAGCAAAAGTATTTGTTTCTCTTTTATTTTTCATCTGAGCTGTACATGATATTCTGAGCGCAAATAAAGGTTGAAAATCAAATGCTTCAGAGCCATCGGAACAAATTATAAGTTTATAGGAAGATTCGTGGGAAAAAGATATTTTGACATTAACGATCCTATTGTCAGTACTGTAGATTTTATTGTTCAAACGGTTCAGAAAATCAATTTTTTCCCTAATGTCCAGATTTTCCCACAGAATATCAGATTTATAAAAATTATTGTTTGATACTTCAGGTTTAACCTGAGACGGGGGTAATGTTCTGTTGTTTCCGGAAATAGCGAGTGCAAATCCGGCAGCTTTCCGGAGAGATTTAAAGTCCGTGTTTTCCGTAAATGAATATCCTGTTCTGTCAACATCAACAACTCTTATACCTGCGCCTTTATCAATAGCAGAAAAAGCCCTGCTTACTTTATTATCTTCCAGAGTCAGCGACTCTGTGTTTATTTCCTGGAAAAATATGTCCTGATAAGTGTTGTTACCGGTATTTGTTTTGTTAAAAAGTTTTTCAAGAATATTCCCGTCAGTTTCAAAACGCTCGTAATATTTTTTTATTTGATCCATTTTCTCCCCAAATTTAATTAACCGGAGATAATTTACAATATTTAATTTGATTATTCAAGGGATATTAAATAATGGAAAATATTGTTGGGTCTCAGGAAAATTAATCCTTTAATCGGAAAACATTGCCTCGAGTAGTTGAAAACGGAGTATCTGCTGAATATCTGCAGTATGGGTGTAACCCCTTATAAAACAATACGATATGATTTACAATAAACTCACTGGCACAGATGTTGCTTTTTTGAAACATGAGATTTGATAAAGTGTTTTAAAACAAAAACTTGAGTTTACCGGAGGAAAAATGTCAGGCACCAAATCCCTTTTATTTGTAGATGACGAAGAGGAAATCCTGGATATTTTGAAAGATCTTTTTGCAGAAGAAGAGTATAATCTTTATACAGCAACAAAGGTGCAGGATGCAATTGAAATTATTAAGGAGAAAAGTGTTGATTTTGTTCTTTCAGACTTAAAGCTGCCTGATTCATCAGGTGTAACATTTCTTGAAAAAGTAAAAAACATGAATCCTGAAGCAGTACGTGTTCTTACCTCAGGCTATCTTGATGTTGGATTCGGGCTAATTGCAAAAGACGAAAAAAGCGGGACACTGCTTATTTCCAAACCGTGGAATCTTGAAACCATAAGACAACTTGTAACCGGAGAAATGGGTGCCTGATAATGTGTTTAAAAAAGAAAGTTCTATATATTGACAGTGATAATGATCTTAGACAGAAGGTAAAAAAAGCTTTTAATAAAAATAACACATATGAGTGTTATTTATGTGACTCCGGAATTTCCGGAATGGAAATGATTAAAAAGGTCGAACCGGATATTGTTGTGGTTGATTATTTTCTTCCTGATTTTACAGGCGAAGAATTTTATATAAAATTTATAAGTGAAAATAAAAATTCAAACCTTGAAGGTATCCCGTTTATAGCTTTGACAGGCAACGGAAATGTTGACAGGTCGCATCTTTACAATCTTGGTTTCAGTGCTATTCTTAAAAAACCATTTTCAGAATCGGAAATTTTTGAATTTGTTGAAGATTCTCTTATTGCACACAGAGTTAAAATGGAAGAGATTCAGTTCTGGGAAACAATAAGAGAATCAAAGGATTTTCTTGAAAGAGTTGTAGAAAATAATATTGATGCAATAGTTACAACTGATAAAAAAGGTGTTATAACTTACTGTAACCGCGCATTTGAAGACCTGACAGGTTACAGTTTTGACGAAATTGTAAATAAAAAAGTTAATTTCCTGCTGATTAATAATTCTGAAGAAATGCTTAAAATCTATGAGACCCTTAAACATAAAAATCGGATTGTAAATTATAAAACCAGGCTTATAAAGAAAACCGGATATTCGGGGCAGGTAATTCTTTCAGTAAGCAGAATGAGGGACAGCAGCGGTGAGGTTGTTGGGGCATTGGGAATTATCAGGGATGATACCGGGCATTTAAAGACTGTTAACAGTTCAGATGATTCGGAAAAGCTTGCTGCGATTGTTGAGACTGCAATTGCTGTTAATCACGCAATAAACAATCCCCTTGTACCAATATTGGGGAATGCACAGTTTTTACTGCAGGATAAAAATATATCTGATGAGAACGTAAGAAAAAGGCTCCGCGTAATTGTAAAAAATGCTCTTAAAATTAAAGAGATAACACATAAACTCGCACATATTTCTCATCCTGTTACTGTTGAATATTTTAAGGGTACAAGAATGCTTGATATAGAAAAATCCCTGTAAAATTGTTATTCATATAATGTTGAATGATCTTAATTAACCGGCCTGCGAAAAAGCAGGTTTTTGTTTGTGTACAGCTTGTTTTGACTTAAAAAGCTATAAAGAAATTCCTTGCATAAATGTCAATAATTTATTAAGTTATGCAGTTAGAATAAAATCAAAACGGGGTTAAAGGGGTTGAAAATTCCACGTAAAATCCTCTGTATGATATTTTTAGGTATTGCAGTTGTTTCAGGAGAAGTAAAAACAGCCAAGTATGGAGGGGCTTTTCTTGAAACAGGAGTAGATGCCAGAATCCTTTCAATGGGCGGAGCAGGTGCTTCCATATCAGGTTCAGTATCATCTGTTTTCTGGAATCCTGCAGGACTTGTTTTTTTAAAAAACTATAAAATACACGGAATGCATTCGGAAAGATTTTCCGGAATGGTAAACTGGGATTTTATCGGAATAGGTTCAAACATAGATTCAACTACTTTTTTCGGAGCGGGTTTTTTCCGTATGGGTGTTGACGGCATCCCTGTAACACGGCTTTTGAATCCGGATATAGGTCTTGGCGAGTACTATTATGATGAATCCGGAAATCTTAAGCAGAATGTCCCCCAGATTGAAAAAATGGTAAATGATGTTGAATATGCGTTTTTTTTATCAATAGCAAAAATAATAAATAACCGGTTTTATATCGGTTCTACAGTTAAGATAATACGTAAAATGTTTGATTCAAACGGTGCATGGGGAATGGGCTTTGACGCTGGGCTTATGTACCGTGCAGCAGAAAGAATAAATATAGGTTTGACAGTACATGATATTACGACAACAATAGTAGCATGGAACACCGGAACAAAAGAGAGAATACTCCCCTCGTTACGAGCAGGTGTCTCTTATTATTACAAAAAATCAAAAGTTTCCTTTTTGCCTGTTTTTGAGATAGGAACCTCATTTGATGCAAATAATAGTTCTTCTGTTTTAATATCTGACAAAGCTTCTGTTGATTTAATTGCAGGTTTGGAAATTTCATATTCAGAAAGATTGTTTTTCAGAGCCGGGATGTTCCGGAAAAGGATGACTCTTGGCGCTGGTTTTAGTGTATCTAAGCTGAATATTGATTATGGATTTTCTTCAAATAATGATTTGGGAAATACTCACAGACTTTCTCTGGAGTATGGGTTTGGAAGAAATTAATTGCCTGTATGCATAATAAAAATAGAAATTTATATTGACTATTTTTTATTTATTTTGTAAAATAAAAAGAGTGTGGTTTGTTATGAGGATAATAATAAAACAGCGGATTTATAATGGCGTTTAGTATGACAGGAATTGGGTTGTCAACAACCAGAAAAGGCAAAATATCACTTTCTGTGGAAATCAGAACTGTAAACAACAGATTCCTTGATATATCGTGTAAGCTACCTTCTTTGCTGATACCATTTGAGCAGGAGATAAAAGATCTGATTAAAACGAAGTTGAGCAGAGGCAAGATTCATGTTTCTGTTTCAGGAGAGTTTAATCAGGAAGATTCAAGTCTTCCGATAAAAGTAAACAGTGCAAATGTAAAAGCTGTGTCGGATTTGTTGAACCATGTTATTAAAGATGCAAAATTAGACGAAAAGCCAGGGCTTGATCACTATCTGAATTTTTCTGAAATTTTTGAACCTGTTGAAAAAGAGAATTTTGATGAACAGCTTTGGGAAGCAGTTGAAGCCGGAGTTAACAACGCACTGGAAAAATTAATAGAAATGCGCAAACAGGAAGGCGATGCTCTTGCATCGGAGCTTGTTAAAAGAATCGGTTTGATTGAGGATAATATTAACCAAATTGAAAATCTTGCAAAAAATAATTCAAAAGATGCTTTTGAGAAGATGAAAGAAAGAATTGAGAGTTTAATTGCCAATGTTGATCTGGATGAAAATCGGCTTTATACTGAAATTGCAATCATAGCAGATAAACTTGACGTCACAGAAGAATGTGTCAGAATGAAGAGTCATCTTGATCTGTTTGTTGATACTCTGGAAAACAGCCCGTATGTTGGGAAAAAACTCAATTTCCTGCTGCAGGAAATGCACAGAGAGGTAAATACAATAGGATCAAAAGCTTCAAATTTTAAAATAAACCATCTTGTTGTTGATCTTAAAGAGCAAATTGAAGTTATGCGGGAACAGGTTCAGAATCTGGAGTGACGCAAAATATGAAGAAAGGGACTTTATTTGTAATTTCATCACCTTCAGGGGGAGGGAAAAGCACCATTATTTCCAGGCTGCTTGATAATGATAAAAATTTAAAATATTCCGTGTCTGCAACAACAAGAAAGCCGAGAAAGGGTGAAAAAAACGGGGTTGATTATTATTTTTTGACGGAAGATGAATTTAAGGAGAAAATTGAAAAACAAAAATTCCTTGAATGGGCTGAAGTCCATAATAATTATTACGGAACACTAAGATCTCAGATAGAAAATACGCTGAACAAAGGACATAATGTAATCCTTGATATAGATGTTCAGGGAGGCTCTTCAGTTAAAAAGATTATGCCGGAAGCTGTTTTAATTTTTTTAATGCCTCCGTCTATTAAAGAGCTTGAAAAAAGATTGAGAAACAGAGGTACAGATTCGGAGGAGGACATAAAAAAAAGACTTGAAAATGCAAGACATGAAATTGATCAGTCGTCAAAATATGATTTTAAAGTAGTGAACAATGAAATAAGTGAAACTGTTAATATGGTTGAGAAAATAATTAAGCAATTTAATGAGGTGTGAAATGGCAGGTTTATCGTTAGACGAGTTGTATGAGAAATTTGAAAACATATACGAAGCTGTAGAAGTAATGGCTTTAAGAGCACGTCAGGTAACTGATGAGCAAAAACGAGAGATTGAATCGGAGATTTCGATAAAAACCGACTCAGAGCCGGATGTCGATGAATTCGGATCAATAGAAATTGACAGGAGCGCTCTTAACAGAGAGTTTAAGAAGTTTCCTAAACCTACTGTTGTAGCTATAAACGAAGCACTTAGGGATGAAATTGAGTTCAGATATATTTCTCCTGAAGAAGAAACTCCGGGCAAAGAGAAAAAAGAGAAATAACCAGTGCAGTTAAAGCGTCTTACAAATAAAAATATTGTGCTTGGTATTACCGGAAGCATTGCAGCCTACAAAGCCTGTGATATTATCAGGATGCTGAAAAAAGAGGGCGCTGATGTTAAAGTTGTAACTACAGATAATGCATTGAAATTTATTACGCCATTAGCACTTGAAACTCTTTCGGGAAATGAAGTCGTAAAGGAAATGTTTCCGGAGCACAGGGTTGTAAAAACAAGGCATATATCAATTGCAGAATGGGCAGATGCAATTCTTATTGCACCTGCCACTGCTAATGTTATCGGTAAAATCGCTTCAGGTATAGCGGATGATTTTTTAACCACCTTAGTCATGGCTTCAAGAGCTCCTGTGGTTATTGCTCCTGCAATGGATTACGAAATGGTGACCAATCCCATTTACCTTGAAAATTGTAAAAAACTTGAAAAGCATAATTTTACTTTTGTCCCTACAGAGGAAGGCCCGCTTGCAAGCGGAGCTGTGGGCCCGGGGAGACTGGCAAAATACGATATAATATTAAACCGGGTTCTGTTTTCGCTTCAGAAAAAGAGCGTCCTTAAGGGGAAGAAAGTACTTGTATCTGCAGGACCCACAATAGAACCCATTGATCCTGTACGTTTTATATCAAATTATTCAACAGGTAAAATGGGATTTGCCGTTGCAGAAGCTGCTGTAATAAGGGGGGCAGATGTAATACTTGTAACAGGCCAGGTAAGTATTGATGTACCGTTCGGTGTTAAGTGCATAAAAGTTGGCACTGCAGCTGATATGGAAAAAGCAATTTTAGATGAGATCTCAGAGGCAGACGTGCTTATTATGGCTGCAGCAGTTGCTGATTACAGGGTTGAAAAGTATTCCGGAAATAAAATTAAAAAATCCGGGGATTTAACTCTTAAGTTGAAAAAAAACAAAGATATAATTAATTCAGTACTGGAAAAGAAAAGGCCCAAAGTACTTGTTGGCTTTGCAATGGAAACAAATGACAGCGAGAAAAATGCTGTTAATAAATTAAAAGACAAAAAACTTGATTTTATATGCATGAACAATCTTTATGATGAAGGTGCAGGGTTTGCAAAGGATACAAATAAAGTGACAATATTTGAAAAAAACGGAAGTGCTGAGGAACTGCCTGTAATGAGCAAATTCGGACTTGCAGAAAAGATTCTTGACAAGGTTGAGAAATATTTCAGGGAAAATTAGTTGATTGAGCAGCATAAAACATATATCGATTTGGTGAGAAATTATTTTCATTTTCAGCAGAATGTTTACGGAGAAGAGATTCTTCTCGATAAACCTGTGCACTTACTTTTTCAGACTGAAAAAGATCGTTCAGAGCCGGGACTTAGTCTTATTGAAGAAAAGGTAATGCAATGCAGCAGATGCAGTTTACATAAAGGGGTACATAAAAAAGTTTTTGGAGAGGGCTCAAAAGAAGCAAAACTCCTTATAGTAGGTGAGGCACCTGGAAGAGAAGAAGATTTGCAGGGGAAACCCTTTGTGGGAAAAGCAGGCGAACTTCTGACAAAAATTCTGAAAGCTATAGATTTTACCAGAGATGAAGTATATATTTGTAATATACTGAAATGCAGGCCGCCTCAGAACCGTGACCCTGATCCGCAAGAGATTAAAATGTGTTTTCCGTTTCTTGAAGAGCAGGTAAGTGTAATTAAACCGGAAATTATACTTGCTCTCGGAAGGTTTGCAGGGCAGACATTGCTGAATACACAAACTTCCCTTGCCAGGCTCAGAAATGAAATACATCAGTATAAGGGCATCCCTGTTTTTGTAACTTATCATCCTGCTGCACTTTTAAGGGACGCAAAAAAAAAGTACGATGTATGGGAAGATGTGCAGAGGCTCAGAAAGGCATACGATAATCTTGTGGGAGATAAACCTGAATGGCAGCCCGGGAAAAAATAGACAACAACAAAGACAAAAAAGGCGGAAACGTATTTGACAGAGTTCCTCCTCAGTCTATAGAAGCGGAAAAGGCTGTTTTAGGCTCCATGCTTCTTGATAACGACTGCATTGGAAAAGTTGTCGAAATACTGGAGCCGGAATCTTTTTATAAAACCGCACATCGAAAAATATTTTTATCTTGTCTTGAACTTTACCAGAAAAACGAACCTATTGATGTGATCACTTTATCGGAAAATTTAAAAAGGAATAAAATTCTTGATGATGTAGGCGGGGCCTATTATCTTACCGAGCTTTCGGAGGCTGTTCCTTCTTCTGCAAACATTGACTATCATGTCAGAATTGTGCATGAAAAATATCTTTTGCGAAGACTTATTCAGGAATCTGCAGGTATTGCAAGAGACTGCTATGAAGCTCAGGAAGATGCGGACAATATAATTGACAGATCCGAACAGCGTATTTTCGGAATTTCCGATAAGCAAAAGAGAAGGGGATTTCAATCAATAAAAGAAGTTGTAAGTGATGCTTTCCATAAGATTGACGTGATTAACAAACGCGGAGGAAAAGTTACAGGAATTCCTACAGGTTTTGATAAATTGGATGAATTGACATCTGGATTTCAAACATCAGAGTTGATTATTATAGCTGGAAGACCTTCAATGGGGAAAACTGCGTTTGCACTGAATATTGCAAGAAATGCTGCTGCTGAAAAATTTTCTGTTGGTTTTTTCAGCCTTGAAATGTCCAGTGATCAGCTTGCAATGAGACTTTTGTCAGCTGAAGCGAGGATTGATGCTCATGCAGTACGAACGGGGAAAATGTCGAATAAAGACTGGAACAGGCTTGGTACAAATGCCGGTAAAATTACAAATCTTGCTATTTATGTTGATGATTCTCCAGGAATAAGTGTTCTTGAGCTGAGAGCAAAAGCAAGAAGACTTAAAAAAGAAAAAAATATTGATATGATTATGATAGATTATCTGCAGCTGATGCAGGGGCCTAAAAATTCCGAAAGCAGACAGCAGGAAATTTCAATGATATCAAGATCCTTAAAAGCTTTAGCTAAAGAACTTGACGTGCCTGTTGTAGCTCTGTCTCAGCTGTCAAGAGCTGTTGAAACCAGAGGTGGTGATAAGCGCCCCATGCTTTCTGACCTGAGAGAATCAGGGGCTATTGAACAGGATGCTGATGTTGTTTTATTTGTTTACAGACCGGAATTTTATATGACAAAAGAAGAAGCGCAAAGCAAGAATGTTGAAGGAAAGGCCGAAATAATTATTGGTAAACAGAGAAACGGGCCTGTAGGAACCGTAAACCTCACATTCTTAAAGCGATTTGCAAAGTTTGAAAATTATGCATTTGACGAAGAAAGTGTAGTGCCGTTCTGATTATGAGTACAGCCGCAAAAAAAATATCCGAAAAAACAAGAAATCTTGATGAGTACAGGAACAAGTACAAACGGGAATTCAGCAAGATTCTTAATGCAATTACAAAATATCATAAAAATCCTAATTTGATTCTTCTTAAAAAAGCTTTTGTTTTTGCCCTTGATGCCCACAAAGATCAGATGAGAAAATCCGGAGAACCATATATAACCCACTGTCTTGAGACTGCTAAAATTCTTGCAGAGTTAAGGATGGATGATGCCACTATAGCAGCGGGTTTATTACATGATGTTGTGGAAGATACAGGAGTATCAATTGAAATCGTAAAGGATACTTTTGGATTTGAGATTGCACAACTGGTTGACGGTGTAACAAAGATAGGTGAGATTAAATTTAAAAGCGCGGTTGAAAAGCAGGCGGAAAATTTCCGAAAGATGATTTTTTCCATGATTGAAGATCTGAGGGTTATTTTTATTAAGTTTGCAGACAGACTACACAACATGCGGACTCTTCAGTACTTACCGGAGAAAAAGGCAAAGAGAATTGCACTTGAAACCAGAGAGGTTTATTCCCCACTTGCTCACAGATTCGGAATTGCAAGAATTAAGTGGGAGCTTGATGATCTTGCATTTAAATTTCTTGAGCCCGAAGATTATAATAATGTAAAAAGTCAGATTGAAGAGAGAACCAGCTTAAGAGAAAAATATGTCGAAAAGGTTGTTGATCCTATTGTTAAAGAGTTGGAAAGTGCAGGAATAAAAGCAAGAGTTCAGAGCAGGGTAAAGAGTTTGTATTCAGTTTATCGCAAAATGCGCGATAAAAACAGATCATTTGAAGAAGTTTATGATTTAATTGCAATACGGATTATTCTGAAACAAATTACTGACTGTTATTTTACTCTTGGAGTTGTCCACAAACTATACACTCCTTTATATGACAGATTTAAGGATTACATTGCTGTACCTAAACTGAATATGTACCAGTCTTTGCATACAACTGTTGTAGGGCCGGAAGGGAATATGTTTGAAATTCAGATCCGTACAGAAGAGATGCATAAAATTGCAGAGATAGGTATTGCGGCGCACTGGAAGTACAAAGAGGGGAAAGAATCTGAGGACGAACTGGACAAATACAGCGCATGGTTAAGAGAGATGATTGATCTTGAAGGGGATCATCTCAATGCTGAAGAGTATATGGATATACTCAAAACTAATCTGTATCAGTCCGAAGTTTTTGTGTTTACACCAAAAGGCGATCTTATTAAACTGCCAATAGGCTCAACTCCTGTTGATTTTGGATTTGCAATTCATACTGATATAGGTATGCACTGTCTTGGAGCCAAGGTTAACGGTAAGATAGTTCCGTTGAATTCAAAACTAAAGAGCGGTGATACTGTTGAAATTTTGACATCTGATAATCAGACTCCGAGCCAGGACTGGATTACTTTTGTAAAAACATCAAAAGCAAAGGGTAAAATCAAAAGGTGGTTTAAAGAGACTCAGATTGTTGAAGCGGAAAAAATCGGAAGAGAAATACTTGAAAGAGGCCTTAAACGCTACAGGGTAAATGCCACTAAAAAAGAGATCGTGGAAGCGGTAAAGACTCTCGAAATATTTAATATAGAACAGCTTTATATAAATCTTGGGCAGGGTGACATATCTCTTTATAAAGTAATAAAAGAGATTGATCCGGAAAAATTCAAACGAATAAAAAAACAGCAGGAAAAAGAAGAGTTAATTAAAAAATTTGTAACCCGGGCAAGAGGATCAAGCAAGGGAATAAGAGTGCACGGTGCGGATAATCTGCTGATTAATTTTGCTTCATGCTGCACTCCTGTGCCAGGTGATCCTATAACCGGATTTGTTACAAAGGGCAGGGGTATTGTTGTACACAGAAGAGACTGCCCTAATGCCATTAATTTAATGAACCAGCCGGAGCGTAATATTAATGTTGCATGGGATAATACGGAACAGCAGAATTTTATTGTACAGTTAAAACTTATTTCAACCGAAAGAAAACATCTTATGAAAGATGTCGCAGAAGTAGTTGCTTCACTGGACACTGATATAGTGCAGATAAATCTTAATAAAAAGAATGATGTAATCAGCCTTAACATGGTTGTTGAAGTTAAAGATATTTCTCATCTGACAAAGATAAAAAGAAAGTTGAGTAATTTAAAAGGTGTAATCTCAGTTGAAAGGGATAATTCTCAATATACAGAATAATATCTGACCCAATGTTTAATTAAATAAAGGAGTTAATCAATGGGGAACATGAAAACTGTAACAAAAAAGGATGTGGCAAAAAGAACGGCAAAACTTGTAAATGAACGTATTTATGTCACAGAAAAGGTTGTTGATGGTGTTTTTACAGCTTTAAGAGAATTTATGACAGAAGCTGATCCTGAGATCAGAATTGAAATCCGGGATTTCGGTGTGTTTGAGGTTAAAAAAACAAAACCCAAGCCAAAAGCAAGGAATCCAAAAACAGGTGAAATAATTTATGTTCCTGCAAGAAGAAAAACCCACTTTAAAGCAGGAAAGATTTTAAAAGAGATTTTAAAAACTCCCTTAGAATAGAGTTGAATAAATTGAGCCGTATTGTCTGCATTGATTACGGCAGGAAAAAGCTTGGAATTGCTATGAGTGATCCGTTGGGTATAACAGCTCAACCGTTTGACACATGGCACAATCTTTCAAGAAAACAGATTCTTGATAAGATAAAAGATCTTATTGATGATTATGGTGTGGATCGTATTGTAGTGGGCCTGCCGCTTACTCTAAAAGGTGAAAAAGGCAAAATTGCTGATTTTGCAATTGAGTTTGTATCTTTTTTAAGAGATAACCTTCATATCAAGGTTGTTATGTGGGATGAGAGAATGAGTTCAAAAATTGCAGTACGGACATTGCAGGCTCTTGGCAAAAAACCAAGTAAGAACAGAAATAAAATTGATAAAATTGCAGCATCAGTCATATTACAGGATTATATGACTTTTATTGGGAATTCCGCTGGTAATTGAGAGGATTTTTGTGAATAAGTTCTACTTTTTAACTGTTTTAGCTACATCGGTCATTTTAATAGGAGGTACACCTCCTTCTCCCTTAGGTATTATTGTTTTTATAGTTTTTATACCCCTTTTTTATCTTATTGAAAGAGAAAAAACAACATTAAAAAATTGTTTTTATTGGGGCTTTTTTACAGGAGTTATCTGGAACAGCGGTACATTATACTGGATTGCCTGGGCTACTTTTCCTGGTTTTCTCGGCACTGTATTATATCTTCCCTTATATTTTGGTGTATTTTGTTTTGTTCAGAAATGGCTCTTTGATAAATGGGGGAAAGCAGGTTTTTTTGCAGCTCCGATTTTATGGACAGGGCTTGAAATTATTCAGGCGAAGGGTATTTTCGGATTTACCTGGCAGTCTCTGGCATACACTCAGACATTTAATTTAAGATTTATTCAGTTTGCAGATGTAACAGGAATGTACGGAGTTACATTCTGGGTTGTATTAATTAATGTTCTCATGTATTTTTTTATTACAGGAATTAAAAAACAAAAAATATATTTTGCTGTTTCAATTGTAGTATTATTTGTTATCCCTTTATTATACGGCATTTACTCAGTGAGAAAATTCACATCAAACCAGGATAGGGATGTAAATGTTTCTATTGTTCAGGGGAATATTGATCCTTATAAAAAATGGATACCATCATTTGTTGATTCAAATTATGTGATTTATAGACAACTGTCATTTGAAATAGAAGAAAAGGATAAAGATCTGCTGGTTTGGCCGGAAACAGCTATGCCGTTTTATATAAGATTCAGGTACAACAGATTAAAACAGGTTAGGGAGATTGTTGACAGTTTGAATGTAAATCTGCTTACAGGTGCCCCTGACTATTATTGGGACAACAAAGGTTCCGGAAGACCTTTGAATTCGGCTTTTTTACTAAAACGGGGAATTAACAAACTTTCATCTTACTCAAAAATACATCTTGTACCATTTTCTGAATTTGTACCATTTAAAGATAAATTTCCGTTTTTTGAGAATTTTTTAAAAAAACTCAATCTCGATGTAGGTGATTTTGCTGCAGGAGATTCAATAGTGGTGTTCTCTTTGGTAACAAAGAAGAACGATTCAAAAGTAAAATTTTCCACAGCAATTTGCTTTGACTCGATCTTCCCTTATCTGATAAGGAAATTTTTTATAAACGGAGCACAATTCCTGGTAATAATAACAAATGACGGATGGTTTGGCAGAACTTCCGGTCCATATCAACATCAAAGAATAGCGGTTTTAAGAGCAATTGAAAACAGATCATGGATTGTAAGATGCGCAAATACAGGAATATCATGCTTTATTGATCCTGTAGGAAACATAGTAAAAAGTACAAAATTAAATGAAGCAGCTACTCTTACAGAAAATATTTCAAAATTAAAAACAAACAGTTTTTTTACAAAACATGGGTTGATTTTTCCTGAAATAATTCTTATTATTAGTGTTCTTATTTTAATTGTTGCAGCAGCACCGATTAAGGGGAGAGAAGAGTTAAAATAATGAAGTTTTTCCGTTTTACTGCAAAAACAGTAGCAAAAGTCTGTTTTGCAGTGATAACTTTTTTGTGTTTACATTTGTTTGGCGGTGATAATAAATACGTTGTATTAAGCACTGTTAAGGCACGTGCAATAGCAATGGGCGGAGCTTTTGTATCAATTGAGGATGATCTTGCCTCACTTAATTTTAATCCTGCATCATTCAGCGCAAAGACACTGGAAGATAAAGTAAGATTTTTCGTATATACCAATGGTTTTGCTCCGGTTATTGCCTATTTTAACAGAAATAACAGTTTGACATTTTCTGATGCGCTGGGGCTTCTGGTAAAAGGGGTTACACTTTCTGCAAATAAGGTACAGTTTGGAGTTGTTTTCGGAGAACAGTCTTTTAATCCGAATTTTCCGGTTAACACTGCAAATATTTTCAATGCTTCAGATTACAGGTATAACAGATCCACCAGTTTTGGTGTTTCCGTTTCGTTTGCACCGGAAGTTCAGGTTGGTGTTGCGGGAGAAGTTTTCACAAGAAAAGTTGGTAATAAAGTAATTAGTAAAATTGGCTATAAATACGGATTAAGATTAAAAACACACAGCAATATTACAGTAGGATTGTGTTTTGTGGATTTCCCTAATGAATTTTCTGATGCAAGGATGCCTTTGGAAAGAATTGTTGATGAAACATTAAATGTAGGGTTCTCATACAACCCTGTAAAAAGAGTTACTTTTTCCGTAGATGTACGAAATGTAAGTGAAGAAAGAAAAGATGCAGTACGCGAACCTCATTTAGGCTTTGAAGTAAACGTAATAAATCATCTGACAGTGAGAGGTGGTTTCTTTTATCAAAAA
>QNDG01000002.1 GCA_003645915.1 Candidatus Zhuqueibacterota bacterium
AAAGACAATTATTTTCAGTACTCACATACTTCCGGAGGTGGCTACAATTGCAGACAGAATTCTTGTGATAAACAAGGGTGAAATCGTCGGAGACGGTACTTTTGAAGAACTTCGTGAAAGTGTGACAAGGTACAACACTCTTGTGCTGGGAGTAAAAGGTAAAAAATGTGATATTGAAAAAAGTCTGAAAAATATAAAAGTTGTTCAGGATGTAAAGGTTGAGCAAAAAACCGGTACAGATGAAATAAGATATAAAATATTTTACGAATCTGGTGCTGATATTTTAGAGGACATTAATGCGATTTTAAGAGAAAGGAAACTGGATGTAGTTACTCTGCATCATGAAAAACTTTCCCTGGAAGATTCTTTTATCCGCTTGACAGGAGAAGATAAAGAAGCAAGCAGGGAAGGAGGTGTTAAGTGAGAGACATAGGAATTATTTTCAGAAGAGAATTAAATGCATATTTTTATTCTCCCATTGCTTATGTTTTCAGCGTAATTTTTGTATTTCTTAATACAAGTATTTACATGTTTCATCTGTTTTTTCTCGGAAATGCAGATATGCGCTCATTTTTTTCAACACTGCCAATTGTTCTCGGATTAATTTTTATCCCTGCAGTTTCAATGAGACTATGGTCAGAAGAGAAAAAACTAGGTACAATTCAACTGCTGTTAACTCTTCCGATTAAGACCGAACACATTGTGCTTGGTAAATTCCTTGCTAGTTTTGTTTTTTACTGTATAGCACTCGCAGGAACATTAACAATTCCTGTTGCACTGTTCTTTCTGGGAAATCCTGACATAGGTCCTATAATAGGCGGATATTTCGGAGCCGTGCTTCTCGGAGGATTTTTTCTTTCCGTAGGTATATTCATTTCAAGCTTTTTTTCAGATCAGATTATATCCCTGATAATTACAAGTCTTGTTCTGGGATTCCTGACATTAATCGGATGGCAGTATGTTCCTATGGTAATTGACGGATGGATTCCCGGTTTGGGTACATTTTTGTACAAGTACATAGGAGTAACAGCTCATTTTAATGATATTGAAAGAGGAGTTATAGATATAAAAAGTATAATCTATTTTCTTTCCTTTACCTCTCTTTTTCTGTATTTGAATGTAAAGGTGTTAGAAAGGAGAAAATACTAAAAATGAAACAAATAAAACTGAATTTTATTACATCGTTTATTGCCGGCTCATTACTTTTATTCGGCTGCATTGTTCTGCTGAATATGGTTGCAGGTAATTTCAGCGGAGGAAGATTCGATCTGACTGGTGATAAATTATATACTATGAGCCCTTCGGTAAAAAAGATACTTTCAAAACTTGAAGCGCCAATTGAAGTTACATACTATGTTTCATCTTCAGAGAAAATGCCCACACAGTGGAAAAATCTTGAAAGAGATGTGATTGATAAACTTCGTGAACTTAAAATAGCTTCAAAAGGGAAATTAACTTACAAAGTCTTTGATCCTTCCAAAGAGGAAGAAAAAGAAGCTTATGCGGAACAGAGGCGAAAAGAAAATGAGAAAAAAGGACTTTTTGCCCAAAAATCCAAAAAAGAACAGAGAATGAAAATTGCAGAGCGGCTGTATGAAAAAGGAGTAATACCAATAGGTGTAAGAAGTGCAAGCCGCGATGAAATAGCTGTAAAAAGAGTGTATTCGTCAATTGTACTATCTTATCTGGACAGAAAAGAAGAAGTTATACCGGAGGTAAGGCCGGAAAATTTCGGTAGCATTGAATATGAAATTATGTCAAGAATTTACCGTCTGATTTCAACAAAAAAACCAAAGATAGCGTTTTTCCCGTCTAAACCGGAAATACCCCGTCAAATGTACAGTTATTACCAACAGTCTCCTCCTGATATGTACTCAACAGCTGTAAAACTGTTAAAGCAGGCAGGGTATAGTGTTACAAGAACCAACATTAAGAAAGATGATCCCGTACCAGAAGATATTACAACAATGGTCTTAATGCTCGATCAGCCGTTGAACAACAGACAACTGTACGAAATTGACAGACTTGTACATAAGGGGGTTAATTTAATCGTTGCAGGTCAGCAATTTAACTACAGAATATATCCTTCAAGAACATCACCCGGAGAATTTGAACTGACAGGTATGCCTACAGGCCTGAATATCAGTGATCTTACAAAAAATTACGGGTTTGAAATTGATTCTGATATGTTTATGGATAAAAACAGCGCGTATATTCAGGTGCCTGTTTATCAGACCCGTAATCTCGGCGGACTTCAGCTTAGAGAACAGAGAATGGAGCCTGTTACAAAACCTGTAATAATAAAAATAAGCCCTGAAAACATTAATAAACAGTTGTCAATCTCAAATAATCTCAGTGACCTGTTTTATATGTACGGTTCAAGGCTGCTGGTTGACGACAGTAAAATGAAGTCGGATTCTATTGATCATAAAATTCTGTTTACTTCATCAAAACATTCATGGACCGGAATTGGCAGAGGATGGGGACCTGTTAACACTACTCCTCCGCCAAAGGAGAGTTTTCTCGGTAAACAACCTCTTGGTCTGTACATTGCGGGTAAATTTAAAGCAAAATATCTGAACAAAGAAGCACCTGCGTGGGAAGGTTCAAAAAAAGATGAAGACAGCACCGGTACTCAGATCCTGATAACAGGCACTGCAATGCCCTCAAGAATAATTGCAATTGGTTGTTCCAATATGTTTAAGAATGATATAATTCAGTATGTAGAGAGCCACCAGAAATTATTACTTAACTGTGTGGATGCTCTGACTCTCGGTGATGAGCTGATTCATATACGATCCAAAAATGTTACTGCAAGGAGAATCAAAGAGGTGAGCATTGTTGCCAAAGCTGCTACAAAAATGTTTGTAGTACTGTTTGCCCCGATACTTTTTATTGCAGGCGGAATTTATTTATCAGTAAACAGAAAAAAAAGATATAATAAATAATTGTGAGGGAAAATACGATGAGTGAGAAACAACTGAAAATATTCGGCATTGCGTTTTTATCTCTTCTCATTCTCTATTTAATAACAAAGCCAGGCAATCAAAGTGTAGATATTGATAAACTGGTTCAATCTGTTGTTATTGGAGTGGAGCCGGAAGATATAGGCTCAATAGAAATCTACAAGGAAACAGGTGAGAATAAAAACGCCAAGCTGATTTTTAACAAAAAGGATAACCAGTGGAGGATAACAAATCATTTTAACTGTAAAGCTGAAAACAGTAAAATGGAGAGATTGATTAATGATGTGCTTGAGATGACCGGAAAGGTGAGATCCTCTGACCCGGGTAAACTGGATCTTTACAAAATAACTGATTCCCAGGGATTGCATATGATTTTAAAAGATGAGGGTGGTAATACTCTTGCTAATTTGATTATAGGTAAAAAAACAAAGGACCCGGGATCCGGTTTTGTAAGAATCTCCGGACATAACAAAGTTTATTTTACAGATAAGGATTTGTTGGCCAGTATAGGATTTTTCGGTGAAATTGACACAATGACAACATTTAATGTTGAAAGATTTGTTGATCTTGATGCAGTTGTTATTGACCGCGATAACCTGGAAATGATAGGTCTTGTTAAAAACGGAAGAGAACTGGTTGTAAAACAGATTGAAAAGAAAGAAGAGAAAACCGATAAAAAAGATTCAACATCCGTTCCTGTTACTAAGAAAGAGTGGGTTCTTGTAAAAGGTAAAAAAGAACTTTCCCTTAATAAAGATGAAGTGAAAAGGTTCCTGGACGATGTAACAAAGATTTTTGCCCATGAAGTCATAGACAGGGTGGGTGGTACATTTGCAGATTATAACAAGAGTGTAAAATACGGTTTCCAGAATTCACGCACGTATTTAGTGTTTCAGACTCCGGATCAACATAGAAAAGCAGTTATTTTCGGTAAAAAATACGAAAAGGACAAAGGTTATTATATGTTAGTGAAGTACGATGATGGCCTTGTTTACAAAGTAACCAAAAGCACTTTTGATAAAATTTACAAATGGATTGATGATCTTCCGAAAAGAGTAAAATAGTTTTATCCGGCCGGTTGATAAATCATTAGCAGTCACAAGAATAGATGCTTTTAAAATTGCCATGCTAAGGAATTTTCAACCGGCTGTTTTTGTTTGCAGAATTATCATAATTTATTAAAAAAAACTTGCTTTTTTACTGATATTTATATATAATAAACAAATAAATAAAATTTCCTAACTAAAAATGTTCCGGAACTATGTTTTCAAAAATATTCAGTGCTGCTGTCCTCGGTATAGAGGGTTATATTGTCGAAGTTGAAACTCATCTTGAAAAAGGTGTACCCAGTATTGCAACTGTCGGTCTTCCGGAGGGCGCTGTCCGTGAATCAAAAGAGAGAGTTTGGGCAGCTGTTAAAAACAGCGGGTTCCACATACCCGGAAAAAGAATGACAGTAAATCTTGCTCCTGCAGATATTAAAAAAGAAGGATCTGCTTTTGATCTTCCAATTGCTCTGGGAATTTTATCTGCAAGCGGGCAGATAAATTCAAGTATTATACATGAAACGGTAATTCTCGGGGAACTTGCTCTTGATGGTAAAGTAAGGGCAATCCGGGGGACACTGCCGATTGCAGTTGCTGTGAAGAATCAAAAATTCAAAAGAATTATTGTTCCTGCAGAGAATGCTAAAGAAGCTGCAATAACAGGCGAGATCAAAGTTTATCCCATATCCAATTTAACTGAAGCAGTTGATGTTTTGCAGGATGTTTCCCAAAAAGAAAACTTTACAATTGATATTGATGAAATTTTTTCCGATACTATTAAATACAATGTTGATTTCAGTGATGTGAAAGGACAGCAGCATGTTAAAAGAGCTTTGGAGGTCGCTGCAAGCGGCGGCCATAATGTCCTTTTAATGGGCCCTCCGGGTTCAGGAAAAACCATGCTTGCAAAAAGAATGGTTACCATACTTCCGGATCTTACTCTTGATGAAGCTCTTGAAACAACAAAGATTCATTCTGTTGCTGGTATCCTGGCTGAGGACAGAGCGCTTGTTGTTACGCGCCCTTTCAGATCACCTCATCATACAATATCCGATGCAGGTCTGATTGGAGGCGGGCATATTCCAAGGCCGGGTGAGGTAAGCCTGGCGCATCACGGTGTTCTTTTTCTTGACGAACTGCCAGAGTTCAAAAAGAATGTATTGGAGGTAATGCGGCAGCCAATGGAAGACGGTAAGGTTTCCATATCAAGAGCAGCTCTTTCACTTACTTATCCGGCAAATTTTATGCTTGTTGCTGCAATGAATCCATGTCCCTGCGGGTATTTTTCCGATCCTGTTCATGAATGCACTTGTACTGTTCCAATGATTCAAAGATACAGAGCTAAGATTTCGGGTCCGCTTCTTGACCGGATTGATATACATGTGGAAGTTCCGGCTGTTAAATATGATGAATTGTCCGACCAGAGAGACGGTGAAAGTTCACAAAGTATAAGAGAAAGAGTTGTAAGAGCAAGAAAAATCCAACTGGAGAGATATAAAGGCACGTCAATTTTCTGTAATGCAGACATGACAGAGAAGCATTTGAAGAAGTTTTGTGCAATAGAGGGTTCCAGTAACGAGCTTATGAAAAGAGCAATTGAAAAACTCGGATTATCTGCAAGAGCTTATTCCAGAGTCTTAAAAGTTGCACGTACAATTGCCGATCTTGAGCAGTCTGACGTGATTGAGGCTCAGCACATAAGCGAAGCAATACAGTACAGAAGCCTTGATCGTGATTTTACAACAATGATGTAACAGGAAAATAATCCAAATGTTTAGTTTCTCTGAAAAAAAAGATTATATGGTTATTAAGATAATTGAGCCGAAGATTTTTCAGGAAAAAGTGTTTATCTTTAAAGAGCAGTTATTGTCAATAATCGAGAACCACAGTAATAAAATCATTCTGGATATGTCAGGTGTTGAAGTAATTAACAGTACTGGTATTGGAGTGTTGATTTTAATTAATGATAAAATAAAAAAACAAAGCGGAATTATGATTATTTGCTGTCTGAATAATCTATTGAATGAGCTTTTTGAAAGAATGAGGTTGAATACAATTTTTAGTATAACAGATTCACTTGATAATGCAGAAAGATTTGTAAAACAGTGAATAAACTATTAAAAAACCCTGCAACCTTGTCCCAGCCCATAAAGAACCCGCATGACACGGTGGGTGCCCTCCTGAGCGCTTTTTACTTCCACTCAAAGGAGGCTTGTAATACACGCCAGAGACGGACTCCCAAGTTAATAGATTGACTCTTTATAGTGCTTAAAGGACTCAATCGCAGGGTTATCCTATTCTGTTAATTGTCAGGTGTAATTTGAAAAATTAAAGAACAAATGTCAAGTAAAAATAAAAATAGAATAATGAGGATATGTATGGCGGGGTACTACAGGCACACATATATTTCAAGTGTTGTCAAATTGGTGTTAATAACCGGAGGAATTATTTTTTTTATGACTACCAGTTTAAATCTGAATGCGGGAAATCGAAAGGAGAGTGTAAGAGAACTTGGCATTGTAACCGGAATAATCTCTCCGGGAAGGTTAAATGCAATTACAGACGTCAAAGGCGTCAGAGTGGGGCACGTAACAATTATCAAAGGTGACTCTGTAAGAACAGGAGTCACTTCAATCCTTGCGCACAGTGGGAATATTTTTAATGAGAAGGTCCCTGCTGCAGTACATGTGGGAAACGGTTTCGGAAAGCTGGCAGGTTCAACACAGGTTAATGAACTGGGGAATATTGAGACGCCCATTATTCTTACAAATACTCTAAGCGTTGGCACAGCAGTTAAAGCTGTTGTTAATTATACACTGAATCAACCGGGCAATGAAAATGTAAGATCAGTAAATGCAGTTGTTGGTGAGACAAATGACGGATGGCTGAATGATATAAGAGGTTTTCATGTAACAGAAAATGATGTTATACAGGCTATAAAAAATGCCAAGCAGGGAAAGGTTGCTCAGGGCTGCATTGGTGCAGGTACAGGTACAATTTGTCTCGGTTTCAAGGGAGGTATTGGCACTGCTTCCAGAGTTCTGCCTGAATCTATGGGAGGATGGACTGTAGGTGTACTTGTACAGACAAATTTCGGTGGTGTCCTTTCTGTAAACGGTGCGCCAGTGGGTAGGGAACTAAGTACCTATTCCTTCAGTAAATACCTGCCGGATAATGAAGAAGGTTCCTGCATGATTGTTGTTGCTACAGATGCGCCTCTTTTGCATAGAAACTTGAAAAGACTTGCGTCAAGAGCAATACTGGGTATTGGATTAAGCGGAGGGTACTGCAGTAACGGAAGCGGAGATTATGTAATTGCGTTTTCAGTAAATCCTTCGTGCAGAATAAAAAACAGTGAAAAGAGGTTGATGCATTTTGAGGAGGTCCCCAACAACAAAATGTCCCCGCTTTTTATGGCTGTTGTGGAAGCAACATATGAGGCAATTTTAAACTCTCTGTTTTTCGCTGAAACAATAAAGGGAAGGGACGGCCATGTTGTTGAGGCTCTGCCTGTTGACGAAGTTATTTCAATATGCAGAAAATACAATGCCCTTAATTGGGATAAAAATTTACAAAACATGAAAGGGGGAATGAAAAAATGAAAAAACGTTATATTTTACTTTGGGAAGTTCTTCTGTTTTTTCTGATATTTAATATGGCCTTTTCTGCAGGCAAACAGGTTATGGTTATAAATGTAAACGGACCCATAACACCGGTAAAATTAAAATATATAAGTGATAATCTTTTAAAAGCGGAAAAATTGTTTGTTGAATGCCTTATAATTGAACTGGATACTCCCGGAGGACTAATGCAGTCTACCTGGGACATTGATAAAAAGATACTTGCTTCCAGCGTACCGGTAGTTGTGTATATTACTCCGTCCGGTGGAAGAGCTGCATCTGCAGGAGTCTATATAACATATGCCGCACATATTGCAGTAATGGCGCCAAGTACAAATATAGGGTCAGCGCACCCTGTAACAATGGGAAAACAGGACACTTCAGCTGTAATGCTGGAAAAAATTACAAATGATGCGGTAGCGCATATAAAAGGCCTTGCTGATGCAAGAGGCCGGAATGAGGAATGGGCTGTACAGGCTGTTAAGAAGTCTGTATCAATAACATCAAAAGAGGCTTTGAAAATAGGCGTAATTAATTTTATTGCCAAAAACAGAGAAGAGCTTCTTAATGAAATTGACGGGTCAGAGGTTAAATTGCCGGATGGAACAAAAAAACTTAAGACTAGAGATGTTGAGGTAATCTTTAACCCTATGAACTGGCAGTATAAAATATTAGACAGAATATCTGATCCCAATATTGCATATCTTTTGCTTCTTGCTGGCATGGCAGGTATATTTTTTGAGCTGAAAAGTCCAGGTGCAATTTTCCCTGGAGCTCTCGGCGGTGTGGCTCTTATTCTTGCATTTTTTTCAATGCAGGTTCTTCCGATTAATGCAGCAGGCATCCTGCTGATTTTACTGGGGGTTCTCTTTTTTATCCTTGAAATTCACATAACCAGTTTTGGTTTATTAACCATAGGAGGTGTTATTTCCATGTTATTAGGATCATTAATGCTTTTTAAGTCCCCGGAAATGAGCGTATCTCTGGATATAGTTATTCCTGCAGTTTTTGGCATGGCTTTATTTATAGTTGTTGCTCTGGGGCTTGCTATTAAAGCGCAGAAGAAAAAAGTTACTACAGGACTTGAAGGGCTGATTGGTGAAAGCGGTACAGTTGCAAGAAAACGGGGAGATGTTTATCAGATTAACATACACGGAGAAATATGGAAGTCATCTTGTAATTCGCCTCTTAAGAGCGGCGATAAGGTTGTTGTAACCGGTGTAAGTAACATGATGTTAATTGTTGAAAAAAAGAGTAAATAAAAAGGAGGGTGTTATGTCAGGATTTATTACTTTAATACTGCTCGGTGTTTTTATTTTAGCAAGTGCTGTAAGAATTTTAAAAGAGTATGAAAGAGGAGTTGTATTTCGTCTCGGTCGTCTTTCAGGTGTAAAAGGACCTGGTCTGATTTTAATTATTCCTATTGTTGATAAAATAATCAAGGTAAGTCTTCGTACTATCGCAATGGATGTGCCTCCTCAGGATGTTATTACAAAAGATAATGTGTCAATAAAAGTTAATGCTGTTGTTTATTTCAGAGTAATGGAAGCCGGCAGAGCCATTGTTGAAGTTCAGGATTATCTTTATGCAACCTCTCAGCTTGCACAGACAACACTTCGCTCTGTTCTCGGGCGGTTTGAATTAGACGAACTGCTTTCTGCAAGAGCGAAGATTAATGAAGAGCTTCAGGATATACTTGACAAACACACAGATCCATGGGGAATTAAAGTTTCTCTTGTGGAAGTAAAACATATTGATCTGCCGGAAGAGATGAAGAGGGCAATTGCAAAACAGGCTGAGGCTGAAAGAGAAAGGCGTGCAAAGATTATTCATGCTGAGGGAGAATATCAGGCTTCAGAGAAACTTGCACAAGCTGCAGCAGTTCTGGGGAAGGAACCGACTTCAGTGCAGTTAAGATTTTTGCAGACCCTTACTGAAGTTGCAGCGGAAAATAACTCGACAATGATTTTTCCTGTACCAATAGATCTGTTGAAACCTTTCCTTGAAAATCAGGGAAGAAAATAATTCTGAAAATTTAAAAAAATTAGTATATTAATTAATCTGACAGGGGGGGCTTTTGCCCCTCTGAATATTTAAAAATTGTTTTGGAGGAATGTAGATGCAGTCGTGGCTGAGAATTAAATATGCAATTGAATGGGGGTTCTTTTTCGGAATTATTTCGTGGTTACTTTCAACGGGGATTTCAAGCCATATTCCAACATGGGGTGTATGGGGAATAATTCTATCCCGTACTGTTATGGGCTTTTTATCAGGTGCATTTATCTGGAAAATGCCATGGTTATTAAGGGGAGTACTGATCTCTCTTGCGGTTAATATACCATGTGGATTTGTTACAATGCTCCTCGGAGTAGGATTAGTAACAGGTTTTTTGTCATTTGTAATTTCCGGTCTTATTATCGGAGTTCTTATTGAGTGGATACTTGCAAGGCAGGATTTAAAAACAAATCATTTTAATGAGGTTCCAAATTGAACTTAAGAATTGAAGAAGTAAAAACAAAAAAAGATCTTTTAAAATATATTAAGCTTCCTTATGAACTTTACAAAAACAACCCTGTATGGGTTCCGCCTCTATTAAATGAAGAAAAAAAGAAATTTGATCCTCGTAAAAATCCGTATCTCAGCAGATGTGAATTTACACATTTTTTACTGTATGATAATGAAACAGTTGTTGGAAGAGTAAGCGCTTTTACAGATCCGATATCTGAAGAATGCTGGGGAGAAAAAGTAGCTCTTTTTGGATCTTATGAGACAGGCGATAATCAAGCTTATGCGGACAGGTTAATTGAAGCTGTAAAGGAATGGGCTGAAAGAAGAGGATTTAACAAGATATGGGGGCCTATGCATTTTGAATCGCAGGAGTGGGGATTTCTGGCTAAAGGTTTTGAAACTTCTCCCATGATTATGGCTCCGTACAATCCTGAATTTTATAATACTCAGATGTTAGAATGCGGATTTAAAAAAATAAAGGATCTTTTGGTTTATGATATTGATTCTCCTGATAAATACCAGCTTCCGGAAAGATTTATCAGATTTTGCGATAATATTGAGAAGAAGTACAATGTAAAAATCAGACCGGTTAATATGAAGAATTTAAAAGAGGATGTCCGGCGTATTGTTCAGGTTACGAATGTGTCAACTTCAAATAACTGGGGATTTGTACCGGTAACTCAGGAAGAAGCAGATGATATGGCAAAATCCCTGAAAATGGTGATTAATCCTGATATTGTTATGCTTGCCGAAGTTGGTGATAGACCTGTGGGATATTTGATAGTACTTCCTGATTTGAATCAGCTGATAAAAGATTTAAACGGTAAGATGTTCCCAAAGGGTGTTTTAAGAATTCTTTTTAAGAAAAACAGTATAAACCAGTTCAGGGTCTGGGCACTTGGAATAATCCCGGAATATCAGAGAAGAGCAATAGATACGCTTTTTTATAAGAAATTGTACGATGTGCTCACAAAAAGGCCTCTTTTAAGAGTGGAAGCTAATTATGTACTCGAAGATAACATGGCAATGAATAATCCCATATTAAAAATGGGGTTTAAGGAGTGTAAGAGATACAGAGTTTATGAGCTGAATATTTAAGTATGTTAAAAAATGGTAGTATGTAAAAAGTTTGCAGGTTGAGACGCAGAATAACCGAAAGAAGGAAAAATTTAACTAATACGTCAGAACTTATTGCAGAATAGAGTTTAATTTTAATTATGAGTAAGTAATTAATGTGTTCTGACAGGTATTATATTATCATCGGAAAAGAAATATGCAGAAATTTTTCAAAATAAAATCAGGTGATGAGGATGTTGTTTTACCGGAACCAAAGAGGGTGGGGAGCGTTTCAATAGAAGAGGCAATTGAATCAAGGCGCTCTGTAAGAACGTTTGAAAAGAAGCCGGTTACAATTGAGGAATTGTCCCAGATACTCTGGGCGGGGCAGGGAGAAATAAATGAGGCCGGGAAAAGAACAGCACCTTCAGCAGGAGCAACTTATCCTATTGAACTTTATGTTGTAGTAGCAAATGTCAATGGATTAAAGCAGGGAATATACTATTATAATTATGAAGCAAATTCACTGAAGATTTTAAAAAAAGGCAAGTTTGCCAGACAAATCAGAAAGGCTGCACTTGATCAGGAGTCGGTTGAAAATGCATCTCTGAATATAATTGTTTCTGCGCAGTTTTCGCGAACCGAATCAAGATACGGAAGCAGAGCAAAAAGATATGTTTTTATGGAGTGCGGTCATGTAGGACAGAATATTCAGCTTCAGGCAACAGCAATAGGCCTCGGAAGTGTGATTGTGGGTGCTTTTCGTGATGATGAGATTAAAGAGGCTATTGGTATAAAAGAAGATGTTTTGTATGTAATCCCGGTAGGGAGATACAAAAGTGGATGAAAAAAGTTTTAAAGATTCACCGGATAGTAAAACACGACGGGAATTTTTAAAAATTGCAGGCACTGTATCTTTAATTTACAGCATTCCACATAAATCCGGACAGAATAAAGAAGATAGTACAATTAAGAGAGCGAGGTACTACAGGAAATTACCTGACAAAAAAGTGCAGTGCCTTTTATGCCCATGGCAGTGTGTTGTCAGAGAAGGACAGAAGGGTCACTGCCAGGTAAGAAGAAACATACACGGTAAATACTACTCTCTTGTGTACGGCAGAGTCTCAGCATATCATGTTGATCCGATTGAAAAAAAACCGTTTTTCCATTTTCTCCCAAGTACAAATGCATTCTCCATTGCAAGTGTAGGCTGCAATGTTGATTGTAAGTTCTGCCAAAATTGGGAAATTGCAAGAAGGGGATTAAAAGATGTCCCCTTTGCAAAACTTACACCTGAATATATCATTAAATATGCTAAAATATCAGGATGCAGGTCAATTGCATTTACTTATAATGAGCCGACAATTTCAACGGAATTCAATTATGATGTGGCAGCTCTGGCAAAGGAGAATAACATCCACAGCGTTGTAATATCAAACGGTTTTATTAATAAAAAACCTTTACAAGATCTTGCTAAAGTAATTGATGCCTACAAAGTGGATCTGAAAGCTTTTGACCAGTCGTATTATACAAATATTGTACATGGTGAATTAAAGCCGGTTCTTGACACAATTGTAAATCTGAAATCTGAAGGAGTATGGACAGAAATAGTTTATCTCACTGTTCCGACTCTGAATGATGATCCTTTAAAAATAAAAGCGATGGCAAGATGGATAAAAAATGAAGTGGGCCCTGATGTGCCAGTTCATTTCTCAAGATTTTACCCGAGATATAAACTTAAGAATCTACCTCCGACTCCTGTTGCAACAGTTGAGAGATTGAGAAATACAGCTCTTGATGTTGGTCTTAATTTTGTGTACATTGGGAACGTACCTGGACACAAAGGTGAAAATACTTATTGCCCGAACTGCGGTAAACCTGTAATCAGGCGTATTGGTTTTGAGGTGATTGAAAACAGATTGAAAAATGGTAAGTGCCCTTATTGTGGCAATAAACTTCCGGGATTCTGGGAGGGATAAAAATGAAATTAAAACTGACAAAAAATTATTATTACGTTTTAATTCTGTGCTTAACTGCCGTACCAGCGCTTTTATTCCCGCAGAATAGTGAAATCAGACAATCAGCAAGAGCAGGACAGTTCTATCCTGCAGATCCGGAACAACTGTCAACTACAGTGAAAAAATTTCTTGATTCTTCCGAAATATTCAACATTAACGGTAAAATAAACGGATTGCTTGTACCTCATGCAGGTTATGAATTTTCAGGAAGAGTTGCTGCAAGCGGTTACAGACAGGTTGAAGGCAATGATTATGACTTGGTTTTTATTATAGGAACATGTCATTATAAAGCAATTAAAGGAGCGGCGCTTGCAGACTGGGATGCTTTTGAGACGCCTCTGGGACTTGTAAAACTTGATAAGAAATTGATAAATGATATTGCAGAAAAATCCGATTTGATAAATATTGACAGGGAAGCCCACCTTTATGAGCACTCTGTGGAAGTACAGCTTCCGTTTATCCAGACCATATTACCGGGCATTCCTATTGTGCCAATGGTTATGGGAAGAAGCTCTTACGGAGAAATAAAAAATATTGTAAAAACAATTGCAAAAGCTACTAAAGGGGAAAAAGTACTTTTTATTGCAAGCTCTGATATGTCACACTATCCTGATTACAGAAGCGCTTATGAGGTTGATTTAAAAACTCTGGACCAGATTAAAAAATACGATCCAAAGGGAGTTCTGAGATTAAATAATGAAATTATGCGTAAAGGGATAAAAAATCTTGACTGTACTTTATGCGGGCTGGATGCAGTTGTAACTGTTATGATGCTGACAAAATTATCCGGTGCAGATAAGGTTTTTATTCTGCCGTATATGAATTCGGGTGATCTGACAGGTGAGAGAAGAAGGGTTGTGGGTTACGGATCAGCTGTTTTTTATCACGGAATAAAAAGTAAGCAAGAAGATAAACCTGAAAGCAATGAAAAAATCGGAGGAAGAATAATGGGTGAGGACATATCCTTTTCCCTTGATGAAAAGAAAAAATTATTCAAAATAGCGAGAAAAAGTATTCTTGCAGCTTTGCGTCGTGAAAGTATTCCGCATTTTGATGTAAAGGAAAATAACTTAAAACTTAAAAGAGGGGTTTTTGTTACTCTTACAAATAACGGAGAGTTGAGAGGTTGTATAGGACATTTCGGACAGGATACGGAACTGTGGGAAATTGTTTCCCAAATGGCAGTTGCAGCTGCAACACAGGACTACAGATTTTCGTATAATCCTGTAACAGCAGAGGAGATGAAAAACATAGATATTAAAATTTCAATTCTGTCCCCTTTAAGAAAAATTGATTCAATTGATGAGATTGAGATTGGAAAGCACGGAATTTGGATCAAAAAGGGAATGCGAGGAGGTACGTATCTGCCTGAAGTGGCAACCGAAATGGGCTGGACAAAAGAAGAATTTCTTGAGCATTGTACTGTGGAAAAAGCCGGTTTGGAATCTGGAGCATGGAAAAAGGACGCTGAAATTTATATCTATTCTTCTCAGATTCTTTCAGAAAAAGAAATTAAGAACTAAATTTAAAAAATATTTGGAATTTAGTGATTACGGAATTATATTAAAACTATCATTAATTTATGTTAACATTCGGAGGATTACATATGAATATCGATATTAAAGATCAGGATGGAATTTTAATATTGTCCGTCAAAGGAAATCTTATGGGTGGACAGGAAACCCTCCAAATTCATGAAAAGGTAAAAAAATTGGTTGAACAGGGAAACAAGAAATTTGTTATTGACCTTTCAAAAGTTAAATGGATGAACAGTTCCGGCCTTGGTACAATGATGGGGTGCCTTACTTCAATTAAAAACGGTTCCGGTGAGTTGAAAATTTGTGGTGTAACTGAAAAAGTAAAAAGTCTGTTTATGATCACAAAGCTTATTACTCTTTTTGATTCATATGATTCTGTTGAAGAAGCAGTTAATGCATTTAAGTAAAATTATAAATTGAAATAATTTTAGTAAAGGGTAGCTTTCATGTTGCCCTTTTTTATTGTAATCTTAAGCAACAGGATAATAGAATTAACTGATAAATCCGGCCTGAAAATACTGTTTAAAAATTAGTTCCGGCATCAATTTTAATTTGACAATGCTGTAACTTTTTCTTACTTTAAAGTCTATATAAATAACAGGATGTTTTATGATAAACGGTATTTTGCGGGAAGAACTGAATTCTTTTAAAACAGCCTATTCAGAAGTTCTAAATGACAGTGATTCTCATATTCAGAAAATACTTGATTATATAAAGGATGAAAACGGTAAATTAATAAGACCGACTCTCTTTTTTTTGTGTCAGGGACTTGTAAAAAACCCTGATATAAATACGGTTTCTATTGCCGTACTGCTTGAACTTTTACATACTGCTTCTTTGGTACATGATGATATTATTGATAATTCCGAAGTACGCAGAGGCCGTAATACAGCAAAAGAGATATGGTCAAATCAAAGTGCTGTTCTTCTCGGTGATTTTCTTTTTTCAAAAGTGTTGAAAATCGGTTTATCGTCCAGATTCCCTGAAGTTATGCAAACTACTGCAAAAATTGTTTACGATATGGCCAGAGAAGAGCTGCGTCAATCTTTAAGGACTGATTTTTACGTCCCTTCAGAGCACGATTATTTTTTGAATATTCAAAAAAAGACAGGCGGATTATTTGAAGCGAGCTGCTATCTCGGAGGGATTGTATCTTATGCTGATCCAGAGCAACTGGATATGCTTTCCGAAATCGGAAGAAATTTCGGGATGGCTTATCAGATCATTGACGATATAATGGATTATACAGGCAATGAAAAAATTGCTGGTAAGAATTTAAAAAGAGATATTTTTAACGGAGTTTTGACTTTACCTTTTATTTATACGTATTACGGTCTTGATAATAAAACTAAAAAACATTTCAAAAAATCCGTTCAGGAACGATCGGAGCAGGGGATATATGATATTTATGATTATATTGTAAATAATGGCGGTATTGATTATGCCAAGCAGAAAGCTGGAAAATGCTTTTCAGATTCAATTACATTAATTGAGAAATTTGACAATTCAATTTACAGAAAAGAATTTGTACAATTTGTCCGGAACGGTTTAACGAGGTTTAAATGAAACGTGCCACTCTTGTAATTTATTTACTTGTTATTTCTGTTTTTTTAGGATGCAGCAGAGTAAATTATCCGGTTGAAGAAACAAGAATATTAATGGATACTGTGGTAAAGATTTCTGTATATAAATCCAACGGTACATATGCTGAAATAAAATCAAAAATTGATAGTACTTTTACTTTAATGAAACAGCTTGAAAATCAGGTTTCATCTCATATACAATCAAGTGATGTGTGCAAAGCTAATGATAAAGCGGGAATACAAAAAACAGATATACACAGAGAAACGTCGTTTATTATAAAAAAATCCATTGAGATATCAAAAAATACCAATGGATTTTTTGACATTACAATCGGCGCTGTAAAAAATATATGGCCCTTTGGAAAAGCTGATCCTGTTCCTCCTTCTGATTCTGCTGTAAAGCGTTTACTGAATCTTGTAAACTATAATCTGGTTGAAG
>QNDG01000003.1 GCA_003645915.1 Candidatus Zhuqueibacterota bacterium
ACTCATAAGGAGGATGCTATGAAATATCAAAAACATTCAAGCTGCCTGCCTAGAACTATTTTATTTCTCCTGTTTTTATATTCAAATGCTATTTCCAGTGTAGTTCAATTACAATATCACAAGCAGGCTGCCCAACAAATTGCACAAAATCTATGGCAATCAGCAAATTTATCCGAGCCTATCCCATATTATGATTTAAACAATAATGTACATGTATATATCTATAATATCTGCCGCAGCGGACCATTTGATACAATGCAGGTTGAAAACAGAGAATCAAAAACAGGGAATAAAAATTATTCATTTATGTGTATCAGCGCCAGAACCGATGAAGAGCCCCTGCTTGAATATGCTGACAGATTATCTGACGATTTTATCATAAAAAATAAACTCGATAATTTGGCAGCTCAAGATCTGGGCGCAAATGCAGTACTTTTACGACACTATTATATAGATGCCGGCAGCAAATGGATTCTCTATACAAATAGAATTGACAGCGTTTATATTAAAATGCTGCCACCTTATACAAGATTTTCACCGAATGAATTTGAGATCAATGTTGCAGATGAATGGCACAATTTTATTAAAGCCATAAAATATAAATATCCTTCGTTGTATGAACAGGAAAAAATAAAGAATCAGGAATCATGGAGCAAATTAGAAAGAGGAACTAACAGCATTAATACGGAAACAAGCAAAAAAATTGATTGCTGGGAAGAAATGCCGTATTATGACTGGCATAAAGGATGCACTCCTACATCAACAGCAATGTGTCTGGGGTATTTTGATAATGTGGGTCTGTACCCTTATCATAACTATTTTGGAAATCTTGTCTCCTACTGCTTTAGCGAGTGGGATCCAATAGAAAATGAAACAGACTATAATGTACCTGACATTTTAAATACTCTGGCGAAATACATGAAGACCAATTCAAAAACAGGCAAAACATATCTGTGGAATGTCAGCGATGCTATTATACGTTTAGTGAAGGAAAAAGGTTACGACTGTGATGCCAGCTGGCATGGTGTAGGATCTTCTGATGCCACTGCACAAAATGATATTATTCGTTCTATTGACAACAACCGTCCTTGTCTTGTTAATTCTCATAACCACAGTTATGCTGCTTATGGTTACAGATATAAAGAAAACGAAGACAAACTGTGGGTGGATGTTCACGATACATGGGACAATATAATACCGCATAAACTTTATGTAAAATGGTTTTATTCTGCAAATTGCATGAATCCCAAAACTCCTGGAATAGGAACAATTAAATTAACATCTCCTATCGGCTCTCAGGAATACAATTTACCTAGTAATAATTGTTTTATATACACTAATCAAATCTGTGAAATAACATGGAATACAAATGCGGAAAAATCCGGCTATGGGAAAGTCAACATATACCACATGTGGTTGGATACTTTGTCGAACTCCTTTCAGACCAGTCTGATTGCCAATACATCCAATGATGGGTATTACGAATGGTTTGTTCCGCTTGATATCCCTCATTCACCTGATCATAGAATACATATTGAATGGACTGATGAAGATGGGAACATATTCTCAAGTGACGGTAGTTTCGGGCCTTTCTACATTTATGACCGATATTTCATGAACAGTATAATCGGTATTCCCTACCACACAAGTGAAAGAGATTTTCAACATCTTCTTGCAGACAACAAACCCTGGGGAGTTGTCGGCATAAGAACAGCTAAAGACAAAGATCATTATGAGCTTAAAATGTACAATGATACGGATATGAGTTTTTTAGAAAAAAAGGATATCATCCCTGCCATTATTGACGCTTCCGGAGAAAATCGTGTCGGATTTATTGTATATTCACCAGGAAATATAAGCGGCTTACCAAAGATTAGCGGAGTACATATATATACTACTTCAAAAAATAAGGTGTGGGTTCAGGGCAGTTCTTCCCTACAAAACCTGAGTTTAGGAGTTAACCATATAACCTGGGGAACAAATGATGTGGTACATATATATGGTCTTCCCCTGCTGCTTTCTAATTTCTCTTCAAATGATACAATCCAAATTCTGATTAATACAAACAAATATATAGATCTTGGATTAGCCTTGTACTCCCATTTTACAACATATAAGTACGACAACCGAGACACTCCAAAAACCTTGTCTCTGTTTGCAGATGATAGCAGCTTCGGTGAGAATGAAGTACTAAACCTGATTGTTAATAAAAATGTTCTGCCTCTCGATGATATATTAGGCCTTGTTGTTTTTTGTAAAACAGACAGTGTGCCTACTTGTGATATTGAAATTGATATAATGCCTCTTAACCAGTCTACCTATTCATCTACCGCCGAATTAAATCAAGATTCCACAATCTTCGCAATAGATGGTACAAAAATCACATTAAATAAATTTCTGTCTATAAATAAACTATTTGCTGCAACAATTAATTTGAATAAAAGCTCTAACTGGACTGCATTGGCATTGAGCAACCATGCCTCTGAATTTAAAAACCTTAATGACACACTTTCAGTTGTAAATTGCATATATCCTTTTCTAAACTTCTTAATTTTTAATCTTAACGGAATAGATAAAACTAATCTCCCCTATATAAAGCTTAACAGAAATTCCGGCTCAGGCGGCTCTATTACCGGAATAGGAATAGAGAGTCAAAGTTTACATGTCGGAGATTCCGAACAGTTTTCTTTAACCCCTCAAAGAAGGCTTAAAATGTGGAGACTTGAAATTCCAGCAGAATACCAGACCAAAACAAATCTCAATATAGATATAAAGCTAAATAAAATTTCCAATACGGACATACAAATTGGAGTACTCCCACTTGATCAGGAAAGTGGGCTGCACTGTATGAGCAAGGAGGATTTAGCAGACGTTGAGATCTCTGACAATTCTTACCATTACGAAGGTCCCTCTAAGGAATTACTAATTATAGCCTGGTTAGATAAGCCCGTTTCAACAAAATTCTCAATGTCAATTAATATTTCTGAAAAAACTCATGTTAATAGCAATATGCAATTAATTTCCGATTTTGCTCTGTTTAACGCATATCCGAACCCGTTTAACTCTTCAACAGTTATTTCATACCAATTGGCAAAACCCTGCTACGTTGATATCAGGATTTTTGACATCAATGGAAGAGATGTTAAAACACTATCGCATAATAAACAACCTGCCGGAAATTATAAAATTCCATGGGATGGAACAAACTCTGATAATGAACCCATGCCCAGCAGTATATATTTTATCAAGCTCAAAGCAGAAAATTATACAGCCATTAAAAAGGTGACACTTATTCGATAAATAAATTATTATACATAGCGATTTGCCCATTATATAATTGCCCGCTGTTTATTACAACAGCACAGGACAGCAGCTATTGAAAATTTCTCAATATCTGCGTTATAACGCGTGATACCAGTAATTTATTGCATTTCTGTGCAGCATTTTTTATATTGGAAAGAATTTAATACACCCTACAGGAGCTACAGTAGTCAAACCCACTAGAGATAAGCTTAGTCTGTGCTTGTGCAATAAATGAGGATAAACTATGGACAAGATAAAACTAATTGTTAACCCTGTTGCAGGAAACGGAAATGCTGAAAAAGTTCTGCCGCAGGTTGAAGAAATCCTTACAAATATCCAGGTGGATTATGATGTTTCTCTGACAAAAAAACCGCTTCATGCAGTTGATTTGGCAAGAGAATCCGCAGAAAAAGGCTATACTATTGTTGCAGCTATGGGAGGCGACGGAACTGTAAATGAAGTTTTAAACGGACTTATTCAGGCCAGCCAGAAAGGATTTAAAAAAACAGCTCTTGCAGTTATAGGAGCAGGCAGAGGAAATGACTTTGCCTTTGGTGCAGGTATTCCACTGTCTCTTGAAAATGACTGCAAGATTTTAAAAAACGGGAAACGCAGAACAATTGATGTAGGCAGAGTTTCTGTTGACGGCTCTGAAGAATACAGATACTTCGGAAACGGCATAGGTCTTGGTTTTGATACAGTGGTAGGTTTTGAAGCTGCAAAAATGAAACACCTTTCCGGTTTTCCTGCATATCTTATTGCTGCCCTTAAGACCTTGTTCTTTTATTATAAACCGCCTTTTGTTAAAATAAAACTTGATGACCGGGAAATTGAACAGCCAGCTCTTATGATTTCTGTAATGAACGGTCAGCGTATGGGCGGAGGTTTTATGATGGCTCCTGATGGAAATCCGGGAGACGGCTTTTTTGATTATTGTATTGTAAGCTACGGGAAAAGGTTAAGACTCCTTGCATTAATGCTTAACTTTATGAAAGGCACTCAAAAAGGCAAAAAAGAGGTTTCCACCGGTCTTACAAAAAAAATAGAAATAACAGCACTGCAGGGCACTCTTCCAGCCCATGCTGACGGTGAAACTCTGTGCGAAGAAGGCAAACAGCTTACAGCAGACATTATTCCGTCATGTCTCGATGTCATGTAAATTTTGAGGGCTGTACCTGCTGTAATTTAAAAAATCTTTCTTAATCCCTGCTGAAACCGGATTAAAGTTTGTATTAAATACTTTTTTCGCAAGAGATATATCAAGGGATGTATCAACCGGCCTTTGTGCTTTTTGAAAAACATTTTTCATCAGGCAGGGTACAATCAGATCCTTATTCAGATGATAAACTTCAGCAAGAATTCTGCCCATGGAATATCTGTTAATTCTTTCTATTCCGCCAATGTTAATTATACCGGAAAAATTATTTTCTGCAAGTTCAATTAAAGCATTTGCAAGATCCACTACATAAACAGGTGTTCTGAACTGATCCGTAAACAAAAATACTTTGTTACCTGCTTTAAGATCATTTATAACTTTTTTTGTAAACGATGATGCAGATGTAACAGGCAAGCCGTAAACCAGAGCCACTCTTACAGCAACAAAATTGTCCGTTTCATTAAAAAGGATTTCTTCCGCCTGTTTTTTTGTAATGCCGTAAAAATTAACAGGGCGTGCCAGATCCGATTCCTTATAAAAACTCTTTTCCCCGTCATAGACCATATCAGAAGATGTAAAAATTACTTTTGAGCCGTACTTCTTTGCTGCGGACACAATATTTCTTACTGCATTGATATTGACCTTTTCAGCTTGTTTATGATTAGTTTCGCATATATCAAGATTTGCCTGTGCTGCACAGTGGATCACTGCATCGGGTCTTACAGAGCTTATTAATGAAACAACATCCTCTTTATCTGTAATATCCAGTTTGACAGGTTTGACACCGCTTATTTTAAACGGTGTTGAAAAATAAGTTCCTGTAACATCAAACCTTTGTGCAGCTATTGACGCGGTAACGCCCCCTACAAACCCACTTGCTCCTGTAATGATCAATTTCTTCATTAGCTTCTTTAAATTATTAGTAAATTACTATCTGATGATCCGGCATCGAAAATTAAAATACATTAATATGATTTATCAATTACAATAAAATGTTTATCAATTTTGACCTTTTCCATCAAAAAATCTTAACAAATGAAACAACTGCCCCGCCCTGAGGAAGGACAGAAACACCTATCATCTCCTTTTTCCTTGCCTCCCTCAATCCGTCAATTGCGCTTATCAAATGATTTACTACTATACCCCCTATTACAATAACAGCCCTGTCAAACGCCTTATCGCTGGATACTCTGAGGGATTCAAATGTTTTTCGTGATTCTTCCGAATCCCACTGCCACCAGTACTGCTCATTCTCCGGATAAAGCGCATTAATATTTCTCTGTTTTAATTTTGCATTATTATAATCCCTAAGAGAAGAATAATTCTCCACTGCTACATAATATTTATGATCCTTATCCTGATTGTTCACTCCTGCATGTGCAGCTGCATATGCCATGTAGTCATTTCTTTTTTGTGAGCCATATGCCCGGAAAGTAAAATATGTTGCCCAAAGAACAGTTTCTGCGGCTATGAATATTTTTGCTGATTTTTTATTACCAGCATATAACTGACCTGCTCCGGGCAGGGCAAGAGAATAGAAGAAAGCACCTGCCTTGCACACAGACTTCTCCGTATTGTATTTGACCGTTTTTTGCTCCTGTTTATCTTTTATCAGCACATTAACGGAAAACACTCTTCCTGCAGCTGCTTCCGGCCTTTCCGAAGAAAAAAGATTAACGCCTGTTATTAACAAAAAAATTAAAACTGTTAATAAAACACTGGTTTTTTCTTTGCATTTCATCTCACGGGTCCTGTTTATCTGAATGAAAAATCTGCACTTACTGCAGGCACGACATTTAATCCGCCCTTTATTAAACCAACACTGATATCCCCCCTTAAACTGCGATTATACTTTCTTATGGAAAATCCTGCATCAAAAGCAGAAATAAGATGATTTGCCATTGCAATCATTACACTGTACGATGCATTTTTAAACGCAGCATTACTGTCATGTCTTATGCCTTCATAATATTCTCTGTTAGGGGTAAGTGCGGGCCCGTCAACAGTCCAGTCATCCCAGCCCTGTTTAAACTGGTCGTATTTACCAATCATCTCATAATACTGCTGGGTCTTTGTATCCGGTAATGTATGTGTTGAAGGATCGGTTTCTGGATTGTAGTATGTGCGCCACCTCTCCTCTTTCCAGTGCTCATCTGCATAAGAATGAAAATAGTCCTCCAGATCTTTCCCTCGTGAAGTATTGCGTGAATAATTGTACCATAAAAAAGCTTCCAGACCTATGTAGATTACTGCTTTTGCCCAGGAACCTGTATAGGCCTGACCTGCTCCTGGTATCAGTACAGACATTGTTACACCAAGTCCTGGGTTTTTGTATTCTTTACTGGTTATCCCTGATGAAGAATAATCATCAGCCAGTGTGTTGTTGTTCAGCATACCTGCTCTTAGTTCACAGCTTTTTTTAAAAGAGACACTGCTGCCTGTAAAATTAAAATCTCCTGCAAACAGATTAACACCAAAAAGAATAACCACCACAATTAAAAGCTTAAATCTTTTCATTTTCCAACCCCTTTTTTAAATCAATCGGGAAAATCAAACATTAAACCCATATAAGTTCTGTATTCTCCTCCGTACTGCTGTTTTTTATTGACAAACTTATCAAAACCATAAGAAACATCAAAGTAAAAACACATAGGAAAAGAATAAAAAGCATTCATTGTCAGTCTGAACTGCACGCCTGCATCTTTTTTAAAGGATTCCATATCCGGCAGGTTTTTGCTGCTCCATGCGTTTCCTGCCTGAGCGTACATAGACAAAGCCATATCTCTTAATTGCAGAAAACCCATTCTTAATTTCATATCCGAAAAAAGAACAGCTCTGTATGAAAAATCAAATTGTAAAAACTTTGTCCCTTCAATACTGTAAAACGGATACCCCTTTAAACCGTCAAGACCTCCTGCAAAAAAATTATAAAAATCGTCCACAGGAGCATCCACAACTCCTGCTTTTAACCCTGCCATAATTCCGTGTCTGTAACTTAAACCGGGCAGGTATTTTACTAATTTAAGCTCATATCTGTTAAAACTGTACTTATCATACTGCTCAACAATAGTGCCGTAATTGGAATTGACTTCAAATCCTTTTAAAAATCTGTTCCATGCGTGCTCAGTCAGCATATATGTTTTTAAACCGCTGTTTGGCGCTATCCTGCTGAATCTTGCAGGCGTTATTTTAATATATTGATACTTCAAACCTATTCTGTTTCCAATATGGTAAGTATATGTAAATTTATGTTCAATGCCTCTGTCCTTAAATGTCATACCTGCATTGTATCTTGTAAATGAATAAAAGGTTCTTAAAGCGCTCCTGGTCCCGAGCCTTATATCACCGCCCAGATCCACTTCTGTTAAATCAAATCTGAATTTTGAATCCAGTTCAGACGTATGCCTTATCTGATGATAAATCTCTAAAAACAGCGTGGGAGCAAACCTTCTGTACGTAAAAACTGAAAAAATATCCGCATCTTTTATTCTGTTAATTGCAGCGCCGCCTATTACGGAAAACCTGTCCAGAACATCGCTTCCCGTAAAATAAGCGCCTGCTTTTATCTCTCCGGGAAAATCATACACTAAGCGCGGGAAAAACAGCATTTTTGAATATGTCATTTCATAATCGCTGTAATTCCCAAATGATTTTCTGTCTGAGCAGTCATCATACTTTTCCGCTTTCTCTGCAAAAATATAAGCATCTGTTTTCTTCCAGAATGGAGATAAATATGAAGAGCTTGCTCCGGATACTCCGGATGGGGATTTGATAAATGCAATATTATATCCGGTGTCATGGAATAATGAAAATACAATTTCCCCTTTACTGTTCACACACGGCATAAAAGCGCCGCCTAAAACATTTGTAAGTTGCTCTGTAGTGTGTGTTTTAATATCATATTTATAAATATTGAATATTCCGGTAGCATCGCTGGAAAAATAGATATACCTGCCGTCAGGCGAGGGAAAAGCATCCCGTTCATCATTTAATGTTTTAACAAGATAGTTAAAATTTTCACCGGATATGTCCATTACTGCAATATCTCTTCCCACTCCATTTTTTGACAAAGTAAACACGATTTTATTGCTTTGCGGAAAAAATCTCGGCGTGTAAATTTTTTCTCCGCAGGAAAAATCTGTTATCTGTTTTCTGTTTTTACCCTCAGGATCCATCAATACAAGATTAGAAGTACCGTCTTTTTCTGTTACACAAACAATTTTTTTGCCGTCAGCAGACCAGACAGGGGACCTTGCCCGCTGATTCCTCGTCAGAAGCTTCTCTTTCCGTGTTTTAAGATCCAGTACAAAAAGATCAAAAACATTAGAACCGTGCTTTACTCTGTGCTTTCTTCCGAAAATAATTTTCTTGTTATCAGGGCTGAATCCAGCCGTAAGATCTGCATACTGTGCTATAATCTCAACTTTGCCTGTTTCAAAATCATAAAGGGCAAGATTTAATACGGAAAAATATCCGCTGCCTCTGTTTGTTAAAAACAGAACTTTGGAGCCATCTGAATTAAAAACCGGATAAAAATTACCGCTGCTCTCTGAGAAAATCATATCATATCCGGATAAATTCTGACGTATTTTTTCAGTACCTTTTTTATATCCTGATTTAAGCCATGCTTTCCACTCGGAATAAAGCTGTTTTTCCGTTTTACCGAGCACTTTTTTGCACGCTGAAGAAAAACTCATTCGTTTTACTGATCCCATTGCCTGTGCAAGCTCTGCAATCTTTTCTTCTCCGTAAAATCGGGAAATGTACGTAACAAGCGCAAGACCCTGGTTGTAAACCAGCTCATTTCTCAGACTTGATGACCCGAAAACTTCCATTTCCGCAGGAGAAAGCATATTATTGTTCAAAACCGCATCTCTCAGAACCATGTCTCTGAAACTGTCCCACCAGTCAAAATCAATACCTTTTCTCTGGTATTGAGCCATTCCCTCTGCAAACCACATTGGCACTGAAGTTCCTGCAACAGGCAAAGAAACTATCCTGTCAGGATATCCGTGTATTACATCTTTTCTCTTCTCTTTTTCATATGAAATATACTGTAAATATACTGCAGGAATGCGCCTTGTAAATTTCATTGCAGCGCCAAGAGAAACAATATGGGTAAACTCATGTGTTACAACATCCCTGAGCCAGTTATGGGTTCCCCTTAAATGAAAATTCATCGGCGGAGCCCATATCTCTATTTTGTTATCATAGTAGTATGACGCGCCGTTGGAATTATCATCGTAATCCTTAATAATAAAATGGACTTTTGTGTCAGGTTTAAAATTGTAAAGTTCTGTTATTTGGGGATAAACTTCTTCTGCAATTTCTGCTACAAGTTCTGCAGTACGTAAAGTACCGTTATGGAAATGTACTTCAAAATGTTCTGTCTTGATTGTCTTCCATGTAAGTTCCGGATGATTGTACTCCGGCATCTGGCCTGAAAGAGGCACAAACACAAAAACAAAAGCCAATAAAATCAGTAATGAAAATTTATTTTGTAACTGCAATTGTAATTGTAACCATTTTCTCGTGAGTTTGATTTTTCGCATGCACTCTGCAAAAATATATCCCGCTCTGAACATTTTCCACATTCCACACTACCTCATTATTTGTAAGACCTGTTCCCGGGCCTCTGAACTTGTCAACCAGATTGCCTTTTTTCAGGTCAATTATTTCAATAGAAACTTCCGCATCTTCGTCTAACCAGTACCGGATTACAGTAAAACTGCCTTCCACAGGATTGGGATAATTATATACTGACTTATCCGGCATAAAATCTCCTGCTTTCTGTTGTGCGTGCCATTCCATTTCCACGTATGAAGTATGAGACGGGTCGTGAAATTCCGCCGGCCACGGGAAATCTGTTTCTGACCATTGTGAATTAATATCCCACACATTTAAATAACCATTTGACGAAACATGCAGGATCTCAACATCTCCGTCATCATCAATATCAGCAAGAAATGGAGCTGATTTGTTTTCAGATCCTGCTGTCAAAGGAAACCCTTCAACTGCTGAACCGTCTGATGAAAAAACCTGAATAGTACCGTCTGATGAACCTGCAATTATTTCCGGATTTCCGTCAGAATTTATGTCCCCGGAAACAGGAGAAGATAAATATCCTGTGCCCCATGATGCAGGAAAGTTATTAACTGGAGTACAATTACTTCCAACAGCCCACACATTGTTCTTTGCAGAAAACAGAATTTCCTGTGCACCGTTATTATCAAGATCCGAGACAGCAGGCAAAGATACGTTCTCTCCGGTTCTTGCAAAACCGAAAGAATGTACAATATCCTTATCCTGAGATACTGTCACAATTCCCATATCTCCGGATATAACTACAAAACCATTATTTTCTGAAGAAGATTTATAAACAGCAGCTCCTGATGCAGTCCCGCCCGAATAAAAAACATCCTGCTTTTTAATATTACCATTTAAATCAATAACGAAAAATGTTCCGTCCTTAAGCAGAACAAATATCTCATCAGCAGAATATTTTCCTATTGAAACAACAGACGAACTGCCTGTATTTATCTCCCATTCTGTATCTCCGGACAGAGAAATTTTATAAACAGTTCCTTTTGAGTCTCCGGCAAAAAGATTTTGTTCTACTACACTTAAAAATAATATATCATCCGTTCCCTGCCATGTAAAAATTTCATCAAACATGCTGTTATTATCTTTATCTTCAAAAGACCATAATTTTACAATTCCGTCTTTTACCGCCCCGGCAATAAATGCATGAGATGTATCTGTTGCAGGAACAACAGCAGGAATACATGTAAACTCTTCCTCTGCATCAATACAGCACGGAATGTTTATGGTTTCTGTATTATTGTTAATGGTTTTTTCTGAAATCTGCAATATATTATCCGAACCGGGCAGGCCGTCGGCCCTCCAGCAGAATACTTTCCCCTCTTTTACAGGCACGAGTACCGATTTATTCTCTCCTTTTAAAGGAGCAACTGCAATAATTCCCAGCGGTTCAAACATACTGCTGAATCTTACAGGAAATCCTTTTTGATAAATGTCTGATTGCATAACACATGTCATAACAGAATCTGTTTCCGAAAAATCTTTGAAAACCAGATGAAAATTACCGCCGTCATAACTGCATGTATTAGGATAAGAGTCGGGAGTAAATTCAACAACATCTTTTTTGTTTACCAGCTTGTTGATCTCGTTGTTTTTATACCATGCATCATGCATTACACCGAACTCTGCTCCCGCACCGCCGGATAAAAACCCGTAAACTTCACCTATATCCTGAGCTCCGTCCGCTTCTTCAAGATCAACTCCGCGGTGATTTATATTCGAATTTATCTCATTTGCAGCAATTTTGTCCTTTATCACATTCTCATCTATATGCCAGATAAGAATGCCTGAACCCGGCAGATCAAAATCGTATTCATCAGCAGAGACTATTACTCCCGTACCGATTGAATCATTAACAATTATACTTCCGTTACTGTTAAAAACGACTCTTTGTCCCTTATCTGTTATCCCTACTGCGGAACTGTCCCTGTTTATATCGTTTTGTCTGTTCTCAAGTAAAAAATATTCATGATCATTTATTATTGCTTTGTAAATTTTGTTTTTCTTGCTTGTAAGGCTTGAACCTATAACCAGGGTATCTCCGGGTTGAACTATTACCGGATTTTCCCAGCCCATATAATACTTTGTCCATGCACAGGGCTCTGCAGGAAGCAGGCCTGAAAAATTGCCGGAGCCCTGATCCATCAGTCCCCATCTGCCAATTCCGCTTCTTCCTGTTTTTGTATCCCACATTGCAGGCATACCAAGCTGGAATCCGAAAATCAGGGCGGATGTTCCCAAAAGTCCTATTTCGTATCCTTCCTGGCTCTCTGTTTCAGGCAGAATAATACATTCCTTAATTATGTGACTGCCGTTTTCAACAGATATTCCGTCAAAATCATCGCCCTTTATTTTAACCATATCCTGCAGTGAAATAAATGCTGACGGTATATCATCAGGTGTTGGATCATAGGAAAGGTCTACATCTCTGCCGACTCCTGCGTGATAAATTACATAGACATCATATTCGGAATACTTTACATTAAGCTGATCACCCTTAAGAAAGGTTTTACACGCCAACTCTACCAGTCCTGTGTCTGACGGAACTGTTGAAAAAACAGACATAGTATCTGTAAGCTGAATAATCTCATCAAAAACAGAATAATTTATAACAAGTTTCCCGCCGGAAACCTTATAATAATAATTTTTTAGTGCAAGAAGCTGGCTTTCAAAATATGCCTTATTGTGAGGAGGTGGATCAATAACAGGCGAAGAAGGCAAACTTGTATCAAATGTTCCGTCTCCGGTTGTAAAAGGATCCGTATCTTTTTTAAACTGGACGCGAAGTGCTAAAACCTTTACTGTGTCAGGCCTATCTGAAATAAAAAGATTCTCTGTCAACATCCCGTTTTGAAGAATATACTTTTTACCTTTTACAAGATTTAAGTTTGACAGGGATCTTTCGTGGAGGTTGAGTCTTGTCCTGATTTGCTGTGAATAAAGTGTTGAAATTATCAACCCTGAAATTAACACAGACAGCAATATTCTCTTTTTCATATGCACCTTGCAAAATTTAAAAAAATACCCCACAGCAGTGCGGGGTATTTAAGTTCATATTTTTCTCATTTCGGTTTAAACACAAACAACTCTTTTAAGACTAAAACGCTGCCGAAAGACTGAACCGCATTGTATCAGATAAGGGGTGTCCCTGCTCTGCAGCAATATAACCGAAATCAAACCTGAAGTTTGAATACTGAAGTCCCGCGCCAAAAGAAGGGTATTTTACTCTGCCTTCTTCATCATAGTAATATCCTGCACGTAAAAATATCATCTTGTTATATACATATTCCGCGCCAATAGAGCTTACAAGCTCTCTCATCTGAGTAGAAAAGGGCTCATTTGTCCATGCGGTAAATACTGCTTTATAAAAAGGATCTGTACCGTTTTCATTTCTGACAACAAGAAGTTTATTTGTATCAATACAAATTGTTAATTTGTTGAATTCCGTATCAATAACCTTGTACGCAACACCCAGCTTCAGATTTGTAGGTAAGGGGTCTGCCTGTGCTGCATCAACATATGTTATTTTTGGGCCCAGATTTGAAAGATTCATACCAAATGACAGACCTTTTAAAAAAGATGCTTTGTACAAAAGACCAAGATCAACAGCAAAAGAAGATGCAACACCTGATCCCTGTTCTGCTCCTGCTCCTACAGGTGAAAGGTGGCTGTAGATGTATTTTGCATTAACACCAAAGCCAAAATTACTACTTATTTTTGTTGCATATGAAAGAGTAACTGCCATGTCCCAGCTCTGAAACTTTCCCAAGACAATTGGGTTCCCGCTTTCATCTAATTGTTCGCCTGTTTGAGTTTGCTCTCCCATATTCAAAAATGTAATACTTCCGCCTATGGTTCCTCCAAGACTCGGAACATTTTGCTTATAAGCAACAAAATCATAGAACATATCTGAAACCAGCTGAGGCAGCCAGTTTGAATGCATAAGAGTTATTTCTTTGCCCTGCTGAAAAGCCAATCCTGCCGGATTCCAGAATACTGCAGACGCATCATCAGAAAGTGCTACAAATGCTTCACCCATACCTGCAGCCCTTGCACCAGGAGAGATCATTAAAAACAACACTGCTGCCTGGCTTACAGCAAACAGATTAGCAGAAAGCGTAACTACCATAATTACAACCAAAGCACTTACAAAAAACTTTTTCATTGTTTCCACCTCCAAAAAAAAATAAAACCGAACTCTCAGGGTTACAAGAACCAACCGTAAACATTACCCCGGACTCGGTTTAAAAACAAAAAACGCCCGCTAATGTAATGGATTTACCAGACTCTTGTAACATTATACTAACTATTTAATTAATCCATCAACCATTAACGAACGAATATAGGCATTCTCCTGTCTAAACCATATTACTCGAAAAAAGTTATTAAATAATATTATTAATGTCAAGTTTTTTTTCAATGTTATTATAAAAATTTAACTCTACGCTGAAATGTGAAAAACAAGAATAAAGGTTTAAGTAAAAAGGATAAAACAAAAAATTGGGATAAGTGTTCTCTCACAAAGCCCGCAACGGACGCAAAAAACGCAGAGGAAAAAAGTATGGGCAGACCTGGATGTCTGCCCTTTTTCTCCTGCACCCTTCGGCTCCGCTCAGGGTGCGGATCAGCAACAAAGTGAACAGGGTTAAGGATCATATGTGGTATAAAGGTATAAGATATTTCTCCGGCATCTGTTTTTTAATTTGTGTTAACCATGTCCGGCCTTTGAAGGATTCGTGGATCAAAAACTATAATGATCAGAATCGGGATGAGTCCCGATTTTCTTTAAGAAAAAATATAATGATCAGAATCGGGATGAGTCCCGATTTTCTTTAAGAAAAAATATAATGATCA
>QNDG01000004.1 GCA_003645915.1 Candidatus Zhuqueibacterota bacterium
TATCGGTTGGAGCTTTTCCCGATTCTGATTATCATACTTTTTTCTTTAAAGAGAATCGGGATTCAGACAACCGAACTTTTTTAACGCTCTCTTCCTCGCATTTCCGGGCGGAGATTTTCAGATGCCGGCAAAAGAGGCAGGAGGCATCCTGCCTCTACATTTTCCTTTGCGTCCGTTGCGCTCGTTGCGAGAGCATTTAAGGATAAATAAACTCCGGATATCCCGGATGTTTTTCAGGAAAACTTAACAAGGTTTTTAATTGACTATCTATGGGATTTTTGATATATTGATTAGATAAAATGATTTTGTAAGGCCGGAGAACAGAGTGGAAACAGTAAATCTGGGGCTTGGTTCCAATCTTGGAAATAAAGAGTTAAATCTCTCAGCGGCCATTGGATTTTTTAAAAGGAATAAAGCAGTTGATGTAGTTAAAATATCTTCTGTTTACAGAACAGAACCCTGGGGGAAAAAAGATCAAGCCGAATTTTTAAATCTGGTTTTTCAGATAAAAACATCTATGGTTCCGGAAGATCTTTTGAAATTTTGCAATGAAGTTGAAAACAAGTGCGGAAGGATGAAATCCATAAAATGGGGTCCAAGAACAGTTGATGTTGATATTCTGACTTACGGAGATATGATTCTGAGTTTAAAAGATCTTACAATACCCCATGCATTTTTAACAGAGCGCAGGTTTGTTTTGGTACCCTTTGCAGAAATTTGTCCGGATTGTGTTATTCCCGGCAAAAACGTGACAGTTAAACAGGCTCTTTTGTCCTGTCCGGAAAGAGGCCGGGTGGTTTTTTATAAAAAAGAGATCAACGTCAAATAGAGGGGTTTTACGTGAAAGAGGCAAGTTATTTTGCTATTGAAGGAGTTATAGGAGCAGGAAAAACGTGCCTTGCAAAGCTTCTGTCAGAAAGATTAAACGGTCAGCCGATACTGGAAAAACCTGAAGAAAATCCGTATCTCGAAGATTTTTACAAAAACAGAAAAAGATACGCTTTTCAGGTGCAGTTGTTTTTTCTGTTGAGCCGGTACCGCCAGCTTCTTGATTTCCCACAGCAGGATCTTTTTCATTCGTGCATAGTGGCGGATTATATTTTTCAGAAAGACAGAATTTTTGCATATGTAAACCTCGAAGACAGAGATCTTACTTTGTATAAAAAAATTGCAGATATGCTGGAACGGGAGCTTCCAAGACCTGATCTTGTTATTTATCTTCAAAGTACAACTGAAAGGCTTATATCAAATATTAAAAAAAGAGGGAATAAATACGAACGATCAATATCTCATGATTATATAAAAAAACTGAATGATGCATACAACGAGTTTTTTTTCAAATATACTGACACTCCTCTTTTAATAATCAGCTCGTCGGAAATTGATTTTGTGGAAAATGAGGAAGATCTGCAGGATTTGATAAATCAGATATTAAATCCTCCTGCAGGAATGAAATATTATATACCAAGAAAAGGATAATACATGAGGTTTCGTCTGTTATTTACAGTTCTGGTTGTGTATCTCGGTTACAAATACATAAAAAATTTGTGGATTAAAGCGGCATCCGGAAAACCTAATGTGCATGTCAATAACCAGACAGAGAAGAAGCCTGTTGATATTGACAGTAAAAACATTGTTGATGTTGAATTTGAAGAGATAGACGACGAAGGAGACAGCACCTGATGAAAACTTACCTGCGAATTCTGAGATACATAAAACCGTACTGGACACATCTTGCAGGCTCAATAATAAGTGTTTTGCTTTTTGTGATATTTTCCAGTGTTTCTCTTGTTTCTATTATGCCTTTTTTGAATACACTGTTTTCCGCGGAAACTCAGCAGATCAGTGTCTCGGCGGATATGCCTGATGTAGCAGCAGGAGCCAAATCCATAGTGCCTGATATTTCGTCAAAAAAAGAGGTGTTAAAACAAAAACTCTTCAGGTTTTTCCTGGGAGAGAACTGGGAAAAAGACAAACTTAATGCGCTTCACAGAATTTGTGTTTTACTTGTACTTGTTATAATGTTTAAAAGCTTTTTCGGATATCTTCAGGCCTATTTAATGGCATATGTTGAACAGGGTGTAATTAGAGATATAAGGAACGATATCTACAGCCATATTCAGGAACTATCCCTGAGCTATTTTGATAAAACCCGTACAGGCCAGCTTATTTCACGTATTACGAATGATGTTACTCTTGTAAACGGGGGGCTGTCCGCAAGTTTTTTTACTCTCATTAAAAATCCCCTGCTGATTATCACATCCCTTACAATTGCTTTTATTATTTCATGGAAACTTACACTGGCATCATTAATAGTGCTTCCTGTCAGCCTTTTAATAATCGGATATCTTGGTATGAGATTAAGAAAAGACAGCCGTATATCCCAGCAGAAAATGGCAGATGTAACGTCAGTGCTTCAGGAAACAATATCCGGAATCCGAATTGTAAAAGCTTTTAGTATGGAAGATTTTGAAATAAGAAAATTTGCGCATGAGGCAAACAATTATTTTAAAACTCTTCTGCGTCTTACAAGAGTAAGAAACCTTGCTTCGCCTATTACAGAATTTCTCGGCACTGTTGTGGGTGTTGGAATACTTTGGTACGGAGGGCAGCAAGTACTTGGCGGTACACCGGGAACATCCCATTTAAGCCCTGCAGAATTTATTACATTTGTCATAGTCATTTTTTCCATTATGCAGCCTTTCAAAGAAATTTATACTGTAAACAACAGACTTCAGGAAGCTCTTGCAGCAGGAGAGAGAATTTTTTCACTTATTGATACTGAGCCTGAAATCAAAGAAATTGAAAACCCTGTTCCCTGTAAAGAGTTTAAAGACTCAATAGTTTATGACAAAGTATCTTTTTACTACAATAAAACCACAGGCATTGTTCTGGATTCCGTATCTTTTACAATTAAAAAAGGGAAGATTCTTGCTATAGTAGGCCCCAGTGGTTCAGGAAAGTCAACACTTGCAGATCTTCTGCCAAGGTTCTATGATCCGGTAAACGGTAAGATTCTGATTGACGGTAAGGATATATCCACAATAAGAATCAAAGATTTAAGAAATCTGATGGGTATTGTTAATCAGGAGACAATACTTTTTAATGATACTGTAAGAAACAATATTGCATACGGTATGGAACATATCCCTATTGAAAAGGTTATAGAAGCTGCAAAAGTGGCGAACGCCCACAGATTTATAGAGAAGATGGAACACGGTTATGATACAATCATCGGTGAGAGAGGTGTAAAACTTTCAGGTGGAGAAAAACAGAGGCTCGCAATTGCCCGTGCAGTGTTAAAAAATCCGCCGATCCTGATTCTTGACGAAGCAACGTCTTCTCTTGATACCGAGTCTGAACTTCTTGTGCAGGAGGCTCTTGACAGACTTATGGAAAACAGAACGTCGTTGATTATTGCGCACAGACTTTCCACTGTTCAGCATGCGGATGAAATTATTGTTTTAAATAAAGGAAAGCTGGTTGAAAGGGGGAATCATCACAGCCTTATGGAAAAGGGCGGTTTGTATAAAAAACTTTACACAATGCAGTTCAGAAATATTTAGCATTAACATTTGCGATGGTTAAGCTGAGTGGAGCACTTACGGAGCCATTGGGCACAATAAGAAGAAAACCAACTTTCAACTATAAAAATCAGAAAAGTAATGTATTTTGGCAGGGAAATAGACGAGGTAGAAAATGAATGATTTTCTAACAATAAAAGAAGCTAGCGAATGGGCGAGTAAATATTTAAATAAAAATATTTCTACTTCCAATATTTCATATTTAATACAATATGGAAAAGTTAAAAAACGAGGGCATAACGGTTCAACTGTAATAAGCAAACAAGATTTAATTAATTATTACAAAAGTTATAACGGACAACGGGAAAACAAATGGAAACAAAAACTTGGTAATGATCTAAATTGGGCGCTATCATTTGACCATCTGAAAGAAAAAGATACGACTAAACATATACATCGTTTACACCCATACAAAGGGAAATTTATTCCGCAACTTGTTGAATATTTTTTAGACTCTCATATTGACGAATTTAAAAAAGAGATTTACTTTAATAAAGGTGATATTGTATTAGACCCTTTTGCAGGAAGCGGGACAACTCTTGTTCAAGCAAATGAACTTGGTATGCACGCCATTGGCATTGATATATCAGCATTTAATACACTTATTTCAAATGTTAAAATTGTAAAAGTTGATTTCAACAACTTGCAAAAAGAATTAAATAAAATTACAACAAAACTCAAAGAGTTTATTTCCGGATCAAACAACATACAATTTGAACAGGAATTACTCGAAGAACTGAATATTTATAATAAAAAATATTTTCCTTCGCCTGAGTTTAAAATAAAAATAAGGCAAAAAGAAATTGATGAAAAAAGTTATACAAAAGAGAAAGAACAAGAATTTTTAAAAATATTCGCTAATTTAGTAAAGAAATATCAACTTGAAATAAGACATGAAACTGTAAACAATTTTCTTGAAAAATGGTATTTAAAACCTGTAAAAAGGGAAATAGATTTTGTTTTTGAGCAAATAAAAGGCGTTGAGAATTATAATACAAAGAAAATTCTAACCATAATTTTAAGCCGGACAATGCGTTCTTGCAGAGCAACAACCCACGCCGACCTTGCAACACTTAAAGAACCTGTAACACAAACATATTACTGCCGGAAACACGGGAAAATATGTAAACCGCTGTTTTCAATTCTATCCTGGTGGGAACGATACAGCAAAGATACTTTGAAAAGATTAAAAGAATTTGATAAATTACGCACGAATACTTTTCAAATCGCCTTACAAGGAGATTCAAGGAAAATTGATATTTTCAAAGAATTAGAAAAGAAAAATAAGAATTTTGCCGAGCTGGCAAGAAAGCAAAAAATCAGAGGAATATTTTCAAGTCCGCCTTATGTAGGATTGATAGACTATCACGAACAACACGCATATGCTTATGATTTATTCGGATTTAAAAGGAATGATGAACTTGAAATAGGCCCGCTAAACAAAGGACAGGGGAAACAAGCAAGGGAATCATATATTGAAGGTATTTCACAAGTTTTAATCAATTCGAAAAGATTTTTACAAAAAAATTACGATATTTTTCTTGTAGCGAACGATAAATATAATATGTATCCCACTATAGCGGAGAAGGCGGGAATGAGAATCGTAAATAAATATAAAAGACCTGTTTTAAACAGAACGGAGAAAGATAAATCCGCTTATTCCGAGATAATATTTCATTTAAAGGGAAAGTAATGTGGCATTAGCACAAGAAAAAAAAGAATTAATTTCTGTTGAAGTAATAAAAACATTATATTTAAGATTCGAGAATTTCCCGGAAAACTCAGATAATAACAGGAATGCACCTTTTCATAAAGCATTTTTAAATGCTTTTTCTGATAAATTTGAAGGAAAAGTTTCAGATATACCATTTTTTGTATCATTAAGTAGCTGGCTGCACGGACTTAATACGACATTAGGGCAATCGTTTTTTGAAAAAGTGGCACATATTTTGTCTGATGGGCAAAAAAAAGGTTTTACAAAAAACGACAATACCTTATTAAAAATCACAAAAAAACAAAAAGATAATATCGCAGATATTATAACAGATTTGAAAAATGGAAATGAACAGCCAAACCTTAAAAGAGAAAGTAATTTGATTTTTATTAATGAAGGCGAAGAAATTGAAGCTAATAATTTCACAGCGGATGTGTTTATTGAAGATTACGATAAGATTATTTGTGTTGAGTTAAAATCAGTAAAGCCAAATGCCGGTGAGATGCGTGGTGAGAAACAAAAAATTCTGGAAGCAAAAGCTGCCCTATATCATTCATATCCAGAAAAAAAGATAGAATTTTACATTGGTTTCCCGTTTGACCCAACAAGTAAAAACGAAACAACTTCTGATAAAGATAAATTTCTTTCTCAAATAATTGATGGTAAAAAATATTATGATTTTTCAGAGGTTAAGCTGGCAAACGAGTTGTGGGATTTTCTTTCTTCCGATACTAATACTATGCAACAAATTTTAGATATAATTAATTCAATAGCTAAACCAGATTTTAAAGAAAAATACAGTAAGCTGATAGATCCAACAATAAATTTGGAGGAAAAAAGAAAGATTTTAACAGGATGGAATATTTTTTCAGAAGTTAAGTTAATAGAAGAGAACGAAACAATAATTTCTAAAATTAATGGTAATAAAAGATTACAAAGAATTTATAATCAAGATATTTTTATTACTGGGAAATATAATCATGAAAGATCTATAGAGTTATTAAGTTTAATAAATTAATTGTGCCCAACACAGTATGCAACTGCGTGGCATTAAAGGGTAATAATTACTATTTATCAGTTTAAATGCGGGGTTATTATGAATAAAGAAATTATTAAAACAAAAAATTCTCCGGCTGCAATAGGCCCGTACAGTCAGGGTGTTAAAGCAGCATCAGGCAGGCTTGTTTTTACAGCAGGCCAGATTCCCTTAGATCCTGAAACAGGAGAGATAAAGGGAAACACAATAGCAGAGCAGACAAAACAGGCACTTTTAAACTTAAAAGGGGTTCTTGAGGCAGCAGGTTCAGGACTTGACATGGTTATAAAAACAACTGTATTTTTAAAGGATATGAATGATTTTTCTGCAATGAACAGTGTTTATGCGGAATTTTTTACGGAAAATCCGCCTGCGCGTTCAGCTGTGGAAGTGTCGCGGCTTCCGAAAGATGTTCTTGTGGAAATTGAGTGTGTTGCACTTTCAGATTGATTTATGAAAAAAATATTTACTATAATTATTCTTACATTAATTTGTAATGTGTCGCTTTTTTCGCAGACCGGAGATACAACAGGGGTTTCTCTTAAACCGAAAGTACACAGCACATTTAAAGCAGTGCTCTTTTCTGCGGTAATACCAGGCGCAGGACAAATATATAACGGTCAGATAATAAAAAGTTTTGCGGTTGTAGCAGGTATAGCCGGGATGGCTTATGCTGCACATATTCAGAATGAAAGAGCTCTGAATTCTCAGTACGACGAAGAGATGAATTACTACAAACAGGACAGAGACAAATTTATCATTTATGCTGTGCTGGTCTATTTTATAAATATAGTTGATGCATATGTTGATGCACAGTTCATGGATTTTGATACAGGGCCCGATTTGTCGATGGTCTGTAAAAAGAACAGGACAATTGCATTAAGTTTTAACTGGTCATTTTAAAGCTGCGGAGTTAGTATGGAAAGAGAAGAAGCTTTGGAGCTTGTAAAAAAACATGTTTCCAATAAAAATCTTATCAAGCACATGATTGCTGTAGAAGCTGTAATGAAATTCCTTGCCAGAAGATTCGGTGAGGATGAGGAGTTGTGGGGGCTGGCAGGGCTTCTGCATGACCTGGATTATGACCGGACAGCAGATGATTTTGAAAATCACGGTAAAATAACAGCGGAAATTCTTGAAAAAACAGATGTACCGGAACAGGTTATCTATGCAATAAAAAGCCATCCCGGGCATTTCCCGCGAAAAAGCCTTATGGATAAAGCCCTGTTTGCTGCTGATCCCATAACAGGATTGATAGTAGCTGCAACACTTATGCATCCCACAAAAAAGATTAAAAACGTGGATGTTGAATTTGTAAAAAGAAGGTTTAAAGAAAAGAGATTTGCAGCAGGCGCAAACAGAGATCAGATAAAAAGCTGCTCTGAAGCAGGTATTGAGCTGGATGATTTTATTGCGCTTTCTCTTGAAGCGATGCAGTCTGTGGATAAAGAACTTGGTTTGTAGAATTTATGACAAAATTATATATAATTTTTATGTATGTTCTGGTTTTTTCAGACTTTGCTTCAGCTCAAAAAATGGAAAATTATAATGAGCCGGTTTTGTGTGAACCTGAAAGTTCTGTGGTTTTCAGGGATAATTTTTTCGGGAAAGATAAAGCCAAACATTTTCTGGCATCAATGATAATTACCGGTGGAAGCGCATGGGCGGCAAAACACAGGTTTGGTCTTGATACCAGGTCTGGCATGACAGTTGGAATCAGCATAGGCCTGTCAGTTGGTATTATGAAAGAGGTTGCAGATAATAAAAATCCCCGAAAACAGTATTTTTCATGGCGTGATATTGTTGCTGATATAGCGGGTGTAATAGCAGGGAGTATTTTTCTGGCATGGTAAAAAGCAGCAGAACAGACGGATTATTTGAAATATCGGGTGCAGTGCATCTTCATTCCAGTTGTTCAGACGGGTCAAAATCAATACCTGAAATTACAGAAACGGCTAATGAGAAGGGGCTTGATTTTTTGCTTTTCAGTGATCATAATACATTAAAGCCCAAAAAAGACGGGCTTGAGGGTATTTATAAAAAGGTTGCAGTTGTAATTGGGTGTGAGCTGAATGATCCTGATGATAAAAACCATTATCTTGCATTTCAGATAGAAGATGAGATCCCTTTGGGCCTGAGAGCAGAAGAGTATGTCAGAAAAGTAAAAGACCAGGGCGGTTTCGGCATAATTGCGCATCCTGCTGAAAAAAGGAGTTATTCGGAAAAGTATCCTCCCTATCCCTGGACAGACTGGCATGTGCAGGGATTTGACGGTATTGAGATCTGGAATCAGTTATCCGAATGGATGGAAGGAATGAGCAGGCTTAATTTTATATACAGGCTGATGCATCCTTTAAGATCCATTCACTTTCCTGTAAAAAGTATTCTTGAAAAGTGGGACAGGCTTAACATTGAAAAGAGAATTGTAGGCACAGGCGGAATAGATGTTCATGCTTATAAAAAAAGGTTTCTCGGATTTATAAATCTGGAAATCTATCCGTATAAAGTTCAGTTTAAATCAATTAGAACACATCTGCTTCTTGATGAATCGTGGCAGGAAATTCTAAAAAAGAATGATTTCAGTCTTGCAGAGAGAGCAATTTTTTCAGCTATAAAAAATGCCCGGTTATTTATTGTTAATTATTCTGTAGGAGATGGAACAGGATTTGAGTTTTATGCACAAAAAGGTTCCCGCATATTTCCAATGGGCGCAAGAATCAATGAACATGAAGTTGAGTTTCATGTTGTTTGTCCTCTTAAAGGTAAAATAAGATTTATTCATAATAGTGTGGTTAAAGAGCAGAAAAGAGGGCAGGATCTGCAAATCAAATGTAATGAACCCGGGGTTTACAGGGTTGAAATATACAGAAAGGGCAGGGGCTGGATTTATTCCAATCCAATTGTACTAATGAAGTAACAGCACAGGAAGGGAAAGGCTGTAATGAAAAGAATTAAGGAGTACTGCGGAATAATTGGGATTGCAGGGCATCCGCAGGCTGCGGAAATGGCATATCTCGGGCTTTATGCGCTTCAGCACAGGGGACAGGAAGGTGCAGGTATTGTTTCCTGTGAGAACGGCAGGGTTTACAGACATGTAGGCAGAGGCCTTGTAAATGATGTTTTTGCATCTCCGGGCACACTTAAAAGTCTTAAAGGCAGTATGGCAATAGGACATAACAGATATTCCACAACAGGCACTGATAAAAAAGAGAATGTTCAGCCTTTGCTGGTTAATACCAAATCAGGATTTGTAGGCCTGGGACATAACGGTAATCTGGTAAATTCAAAAAAACTAAGGTATAAGCTTCAGCAGAACGGTGCGATTTTTCAGACTACAACAGACAGCGAGCTCATTCTGCACCTGATTGCAATATCACAAAAACATGATATTGTTGACCAGATTAAAGATGCATTGACAAAGATCAGCGGCGCTTTCTCTCTTGTAATTCAGATTGAGGGCAGAATTATTGCGGCAAGGGATCCCAACGGATTCAGACCTCTTGCACTTGGCAAGCTGGATCAAGGTTATGTGGTTGCGTCGGAAACATGTGCAATGGATTTGATAGGTGCCGAATACATGAGAGATGTACATCCGGGTGAGCTGGTTATAATTGATAAAAACGGTTTCAAATCCCAGTACTTTACCAATGCACAAAAGTCAACGCACTGTATCTTTGAATTTATATATTTTTCCCGACCAGACAGCAGAATTTTCGGTGAATATGTGGATAAAACAAGAAGAAAACTGGGAAGAAAACTGGCGGAAGAACATCCTGCTGATGCGGATATTGTAATTTCAGTTCCTGATTCAAGTAATACTGCAGCATTGGGATATGCAAATGCTTCAGGCATACCGTTTGAAATAGGCCTTATCAGAAATCACTATATAGGAAGGACTTTTATACAGCCGCAGCAGTCTATAAGAAATTTTAATGTAAAAGTAAAATTTAACACTGTGGGGGGTGTTTTAAAAAATAAAAGAGTTGTTATAGTGGAAGATTCTATTGTCAGGGGAACAACGCTTAAAATGCTGACTCAGCAACTGAGAAATGCCGGTGCAAAAGAAGTTCATATCAGAGTAAGCTCTCCTCCCATTAAATTTCCCTGTTACTACGGGATGGATTTTCCCACTATGGAAGAGTTAATAGCAACCGGCAAATCGGTAAAAGAGATAGAAAAATTTCTTGGTGTGGACAGTCTGGGGTACCTTTCAATTGAGGGCCTGGTCAGTTCCGTACCAAGCGAGGGGCGAGGTTATTGTACTGCGTGTTTTGACGGAAAGTATCCTGTGGAAGTGGAAAAGGATTTTGAAAAGGAGCAGTATGAATAAACTAATAAGGAGACGTTATGAAAGGAATTCAGGGGGGCCTGGATATGCTCTTTATTCTTCGCCCGATGTTGTTCTATCCTGTGTGGACGTTTTTTCTGGCAGGCAGCTTAGAAGCAGGGATGCGTTTAAACGGTAACTGGCAGTTTCCTGTTCTACCGGTAATTTTTTCAGTAACCCTTATAACTGGCTCGGCTTTTATTCTGAATCAGATAAAGGATAAGGAAACCGACAGAATAAATAATAAGCTGTTTTTTATAGCAGACGGGATTGTAAAAGAAAAAAGTGCATTTATTGAAGCAGGTGTTCTTGCATTTGCAGGGCTGCTTATTGTTTATTTTATTTCGTTTAAAATATTTTTATTAGCAGCGGCTCTTTTCTTAGTATCAGGAATATGTTACAATTATCCTCCGTTTTCGTGGAAAGACAGGCCTGTAATGGGAATGGTGACAAATTCGCTGGCCGGTATTTTTATATTTTCAATGGGATGGATAGCAAGGGGAGGTTCCGGATATATACCTTTGTATGTTCTGCCCTATGCCGTTGCAGGAGGAGCGGTTTATCTTGATACAACTCTGCCTGATGTTAAAGGAGACAGAGAAGCAGGCAAGATTACTTTTGCCGTAAAATATGGTCATGGCCTTACAATACGGCTTGCGTCAATATTGGAAATATCAGTAGTGATTACAGCATTTTTATTATCGGACAGGTTTATTTTTTATGCCAGTGTTGTGGTTCTTCCGTTTTTTGTTTTAAGCGCGATAAAACCTGATCTGAAAAACGGCGTCAGAGCTGTTAAGTTTTCTATAATTATACTTCTTGCAGGTGTGTGCTGGTTTTATCCGGCTTTGTTTGCAGTGGTAATGGTTGCATTTTTTATCACAAAAATTTATTATAAAAAAAGATTCAATTTTAATTATCCCAGTTTAAAAGCATAATAAAATGGATAAAAACAGAGGAATTTTAATAGACACGAATTTATGCGATCTTTGCGGCGCTTGTGTTGCAGTTTGTCCTGAAGATGCCATTATTTTGCAGGAACGAAATATTGAGGTTATGCAGGACAGATGTACAAAGTGCGGATTGTGCGCTGCAGTCTGTCCCCTTAATGTACCGGAATTGTTATGATATGAAAAAATATACTTTTGACATTACAATTATCGGAGCAGGGCCTGCAGGATCCATGGCTGCAAAAAGAGCAGCGGAAAAAGGTGCTTCTGTTCTACTTATAGAAAAAGACAAGTATGCAGGTATTCCTGTAAGATGCGCTGAAGGTGTGTACAGGGATGAAATAACCAGACTTGTTGATATTGATGACAGCTGGATATGCAGTAAAATTATTTTTTCGGAACTGGTCTCTCCTGATGGAAACAGGGTAAGAGCTGCAGAGGATGCTTCGGGTTTTATTCTTGACAGAAAAAAATTTGATCAGGCGCTTGCGATTCTTTCAGTGGAAAGCGGTGCAGATCTCCGGACAGAAACCTATGCATCCGGAATGAAGAAAAATGTACATGGAGAGTGGGAAGTATCCGCATGCACAAGAGGCGAGGATATTAAAATTCTCACAAAAGTTGTAATTGGCGCAGACGGAGTAGAGTCCAGAGTGGGCAGATGGGCTGGAATTGATACAAGCCTTAAACTCCGTGAAATAGAATCGTGCTGCCAGTTTACACTTGCAGATCTCAATATTGATGATCAGACAGTACAGTTTTACATGTCAAAGGAGTTTGCTCCTGGAGGTTATGCGTGGGTGTTTCCTAAATCCGGAGGTCTGGCAAATGTGGGACTGGGTATTCTGGGCACTTATGTAAAAGATGTAAATCCAGAAAAGAGTCTTAAGAATTTTGTTAAAAGATATTTCCCTGAGGGCAGAGTTATATCTCAGATTGCAGGCGGTGTGCCGGTTCTGCCGGGATTAAAAGACATGGTGGCAGATGGTGTTCTTCTTGCGGGAGATGCCGCAAGACAGGTTGATCCTCTTTCCGGCGGAGGAATTACAAACAGCATGGCAGCAGGTATTATGGCTGCGGAACATGCAGTGCGGTCAATTGAACAAAAGGACACTTCAAAGAAAAATCTTACTGCATATCAAAAAGAGTGGGACAGAAAATTTGGTAAAAAGATGAGGCTCAGTTCAAAACTGAAAAAAGTTGTTGATGATCTGGATGAGGAAGTGTTTAATAATCTGGTGGGAAAAATGTCTTTACTACCTCAACAGAAACGAACGCCTTTTGCATTTTTTAAAACACTGCTTTTAAATCAACCGAAGTTGTTTTTGGATGTGGCAAAATTTATCCTTTAACAAAGTGGGGAATATGTATGTTTTACTCCTGAGAATTCTTTGAAAGAGAGCTTTACAGATGGGGAACTTGAGAATTTTTACTATACCGAATTTGCTAACTGTTTTAAGACTGATTTTTCTGTGGCCTGCGCTTAAGTATCTGAAATCCGGAGATGAATATATTGCTCTGTTTTTTATTCTGATGGCAGGTGCAACAGATTCCTTAGACGGTTACATTGCAAGAAAGTACAATCAAATATCAGATTTTGGCAAGGCTTTGGATCCTGTTGTGGACAAAATTTTTACACTTTCAATTATTGTATTTCTCGTGTTTTCGCCGGATTATTCTTTACCCGGATGGTTTTTAATTTTTCTTATTTTAAGAGAAATGTTGCTTGTGACTGCAGGGTTCTATCTTATTACTGCTAAGAAAACTGTAATTCAGGCTCAAAAACCGGGAAAGTACTCGGCATTTATTAACGGGGTTTTGGTTATTTTGTATATACTTCATTTTATTTATGTTGATTATCTTTTAATAGCAGCGGTAGCTGCAACGTTGTATTCAACTGCAGTTTATGCGAAAGTTTTTTTCAGGAAAGTATCGGAGAAGTAAATGGAACAGAAAAGCGGAAAATGGAATCTGGGACTTAAAAAGTCGAGAAAAGGGATTCTTGAAAAAATAAACAAGGTATTTTCCGGCAGGTCGAAAATAGATGATTCAGTACTGGAAGACCTGGAGGAAGCGCTGATTGAAGCTGACGTTGGAACAGATGTAAGTCTTGAAATAGTTGAGCAGGCAGAAAAAGTTCTTTCTGCAAGAGATGTAACACAAGATGATATAAAGCAGATAATTAAAAGTGAAATTGCAAAGATTGTCAATATCCCTTGTCAAAAGCCTGTTTTAAATGACCGGCCTGAAGTGATTCTTGTTGCAGGTGTTAATGGAACCGGCAAAACAACTACAATAGGTAAACTTGCCGCAATATACAAAAAAGAGGGTAAAAAGGTTTTGCTTGCAGGTGCAGATACATTCAGAGCAGCAGCAGCAGAACAGCTGCATCAGTGGGCTAAACGTACAGGTGCAGACGTTATTCTTCAGAAGCAGGGGGCTGATCCCGCATCAGTTGCATTTGATTCAATTGAAGCAGGTATTTCAAGAGGTGTTGACGTTGTAATAATTGATACTGCAGGCAGACTACAAAATAAAGTAAATTTAATGGAAGAGCTGCGTAAAATCCACAGGGTGATACAAAAGAAAATTCCGGATGCACCTCACGAGGTTCTTCTTGTAATAGATGCTACAACAGGACAAAACGGTCTTTTGCAGGCAAAGATTTTTACAGAAGCAGTTGGTGTAACGGGAATTGTGCTGACAAAACTCGACGGAACTGCAAAAGGCGGGATTGTTGTTGCAATATGCAAAGCCCTTAATATACCGGTTAAATGGGTTGGTTTGGGGGAGAGTACGGATGATCTTGTTGAGTTCGATCCTGAAGTTTATGCTGAGGAACTTTTGGGAAACTGATGTTCCTAACAATCAGTAAGTTTAAAAGCGGGCATTTGCTGCATTTCGGAGATATTCCGTATAATAAGTGATTGGGGAAATTATTTTCAGTCAGGATATTAATTAATATGAAAGATTCATCAATTTCTGATAAAAAAGTGTGCCTTATTACTCTTGGGTGCCCTAAAAACGATGCTGATTCGGAGGTTCTGTGGGGACTCCTGAGATCTCATGGAATGCAGCTTACAAAATCAGCTGAAAATGCGGATGTTATTTTTATTAATACATGCGGATTTATTGAA
>QNDG01000005.1 GCA_003645915.1 Candidatus Zhuqueibacterota bacterium
AGTGTCATACATACGCTGGTACTCTTCATTTGCCAGAGGCGTTGCCATACCTTCGGAAACATTCAGACGGGAAAGAGGCGTAGCTTTGTAAACTCCGCTGGATTTGCCGTCTGTAAATCCTTTCCATCCTATTTTTTTAAGGAACGGAAACTTAAGATATGTCCACTCTTCCACATGTTCTGAGATATGTTTCAGATAATCTTCAGGTCTGAATTTAACAAATTCTTTTCCTTCGGGATCAACAACTCTGATATCTCCGTCATAAAAATTTACCTGATTGTTCTTGTCAACAAGTCCCATGTTGTAAGTGTTGTGAGTAAAGGTATCGGAAAGTATCAGGTCAACATACTCTTTGTTTTTAAGTACAATATCATTAAAAAGGGAAATTGTAAACTGCCCGAACTCCACTGCCTGTCTGCCTGCTTTTAAAACTTCATCCCGCAGCTCGGGAGAAAGACGCTTTGACATTCCTCCTATAAGAGCACCGACAGGATGCACTGCCTTCCCGCCGATTTTCTGGATCAACTCGTGACAGAGCCCCCGCATTCCTATTACTTTCCCGCCTATTTCCAAACCAACCTTGTGCACAACGCCGAGTATATTTCTCTGTTCCTTAGGCGCGCCCGGGCCAAGTACAAAATCAGGCCCTCCGAGAGCATAAAAATGGGTTGTATGATCCGTAACATAAAAAATCATGTAGAGAAGTTCTCTGAGCATTTTTGCTGTTTCCGGAATTGTAAGATTGTAAACAGCATCTCCGGCTTTTGCTGATGCCATAAGGTGGGCCTCCGGACATACTCCGCAGATCCTTGAAGTAATTCTCGGCATCTCTTCAACAGGTCTTCCCTGGCAGAATTTTTCAAATCCTCTCAGCTCCGGAACCTGAAGAAACGCATCTTTGACATCACCTTTATCATCAAGAAAAATTTCTATCTTTCCGTGTCCTTCAAGACGGGTAATTGGATCTATTGTGACTTTTTTCATCAAATCTTTCTCCCTATGATTGATCCGGGCAGGTTAAATCTGTAAAAAGTTCCCACAGGGTCTGGAATCTCATTAACTATTTTCTCTATTTCTTCAGGATCATTGCTGTCAACCATTGATGCAATAGCGCCTGCAAGTTTCCCGCCTATATCATCAATGCCCTCTGCAGGACCGTAACAACCTCTGCATCCGAGATTTACCTGAGTACACAAAGCTCCGCATCCTGCGCGCGTTGCAGGGCCGTTGCAGATTATACCCTGATCCAGAAGACATTTGTCAGGGTCAATTTCTTTTACCATATGAGGTCTTACGAACTTTTTAACAACCTTATCCTCGCTTTTTTCTCTCGGGCATTCGTCACATACAGTCTTTGGATTAACACCTATAACCGCGCCTTTTGGCGGCAGATTTTCAGATAAAACAGCCTCAAGCACATTCCATATCTGATCCGCTACAGGCGGGCATCCGGGCATTCTGTAATCAATATCAACAACCTGATCAAGAGTTCTCACATAAGAAAAAAGCTCTGGCAGGGATAAATCGCCGTTCTTTGTTTTAGTGACGGATTTCGGCTCTGTTTTGCTTTTATTATCATTTGAAGGAGCCTGATGATAAACGTAATCAATTATACCCCTTTTGGTGGTCAGGTTGCCAAGTCCCGGAATACACCCTTCTGTTGCGCATGACCCGAATGCAACAAGGATTTTTGATTTTTTGCGGAGGAGCCTGGCCATATGCAGGTTTTCATCATTTCTTATTGCACCGTTAAAAAGGCAGACATCTATCTCTCCGTTTGCCATCTCCTCAACATCTTTGTATTTTGTATCCATAATACAGGGACAAAATACAATGTCTGCCGCCTTGTCAACTTCAATTATCTTTTCTCTGATATCAAGGAATGCAATTTCACAGCCTCCGCAGCTCGCTGCCCAGTACACTGCCAATTTTGGTTTACTCATACAAGTTCTCCCTGAGAAAGGATAGAAAAATTCATTACCAAATCAGATCTGAAATTTCCGACAGTCGTAATATTTATAACCAACCGAACAAATAATTATTAAACAAGGATATTTCAAAATAATAAAAAATCCGAACCTTAAATTAAAGACTCGGACGCTTTAAATAATAAAACAATTTCCGTATGAGACCAGTAGGAGAAAAAAGCCAGAAGAAATCATTCAGTAAGAGCAGGTACCCTATTTCAACAATTTGTATCTTTTTCTGTAAACCCGTTAAGAGCAACATATAAGATTCTCAATGTGTATTGGAGTGAAATTTCTCTCATCTTTTCCGAACCTATAAATTTAATCAAAATTTGTCAATTCATTTTTGCTTAATATATTTCTTAATTTTTCTAATAATTAATTAGTTTAATAATTACTTGACATTCAATTTATTATCTATTACATTGTTTACACATCAATTCCACCAATCTCAATAATCGGGAGATACTATGGAAATACAGCAACTTAGAGGGTTTTATTACAGTGCAAAACTTGGAAGTCTTACCAAAGCTGCAGATAAAATGTCAATTACACAGTCTGCAGTAAGCCAGCAGATAAAATCTCTTGAAGATGAGCTGGGAGTAAAACTTTTTAACAGATACGGCCCTAAAAAAGATCTTACACCTGACGGAGAAATATTTCTTGACATTATTGCACCTCTTATTCAGGAAATTGACTCTTTAAAAATCACCTTTGAAGACGTTAAAGGAAGTCAGAGGGGGGTTTTAACAATTGCTGCCACGACCTTTATGATAATGAGTCATCTTCCTGTGATCATTAAAAAATTTACGCAGCTTTATCCTTCTGTAAGACTCACAATCCTTGAAAGACGCTGGAGTGAAATATTAAATCTGGCAAATTCCGGTGACATAGATTTCGGCATTACCCCTGACAGGGAAAAACATGCCAATCTTGATTCTTATAAACTTGAGCCCATAGAAAGAGTTCTTATTACAACACCTGAGCATCCCCTTGCCAAACTTGAAAGAGTATCAATCTATGATATCGCAAAATATCCTATTGTCACATACGAAAAAGGCCTGGTTACCAGAAGAGAATTTGATCAGGTTTTTAAAAATTACAACCTGGAACCTGATGTTATTATGGAAGCAACAAACGCAGAAACAATAAAACGGTATGTGGAAATCGGAATCGGTATTGCAGTTATACCCCAGAGCGCACTTTCTACATCACCTACTCACTTTGTAAAGGTAATACCTGTAAGTGAGTATTTCGGTACAAGCTGTTACTGCGTTGTTTTAAGAAAAGGTAAACATGTTACCCAGTGGAGTAAAAACTTTTTGAGTTTACTTAATCCTAAGTTTGAGAACATGTCTTAAAATATTTACAGGGATAACCTGTAAATATTTAATCTTATTCATTTCATTTAAACTTTAAAGGTCTGAACTTGTCTTTATGAAGCGGTTTTTATACATCTTAATTTCTATAGTTGTTTTAACAGGGCTTGCAATATACAATTATAATGCACATCCATGGATTGATGTTGCCCAATGCATGAATGATCCGGAAAATTATGACGGAAAGATTGTTGAAAAATTCAGGGAACCGATGATCGGGAAAATTTTAAATGACGGATTTATATTAAAACAGAAGCACGGTCAGTCCATACGGGTCTATGCTGATACTTCAGGGCTTAAAACCGGTGAATATCTCGGACTTACTGCCCGCTTTCATAAAGAGGGATATCTGGAAGCTGTAAAAATCAAAGTATCCAAATACCGAAGATATAAGATATGGCTTTCTGTTATCCCGGTATTTTTTGTTTTGTTTTTGTTGATTTTTAATTTGAAATTCAACTGGAAAAAATTTTACTTTGAGTTAAAAAACAATGCCTGATCTCATTACACATTCGATATTCAATCATATTGTAAGAAGATTCTATGATATCAAGAAAAACCACAGCCCGTTTTCCGGTGTTATAATCTTTTTCTATCTTGGAACAATACTGCCTGATATTCTTACAAGACCGGTTTATATTATTTTTCCGGAAACTCATGACTATATAATTTTTCTTCATACACCAATAGCAATATTCTTTTTTTCTCTTCTGCTTGTTCAATTCCTCAGCGATAACATAAGAAAAGCTGCTTTTATAAACATAATTGCAGGATCATATCTTCATTTTATTCTTGATTCTTTACAGAAACAGGTAACAGGCAACAATTTCTGGCTTTTCCCGTTTTCATGGCACAACTTCGGATACGGTCTGTTCTGGGCAAGCCAGTACCTTGGTTTTCTCCCTGTAACAATTTTTATTTTGATTGTATTGGAGCTGTTTCTCCGTTTTATAAAAAGAATATAACTGAATCGCATTTCCTGGCCGGGATTCCCTGATGCCGGTAAAATATTTTTTCTTTATCATTGTGCGCGTTGCGAGAGCAGACACGTCCGTCAAAAACCAGGTTTCATGGGTTTGCCGGGTGATGTAATGTTGTTAAGTATTATAAAATTCCATAAAAGTGTACAAAGGCCGGACACGGTTACACGAATTTGAAATAAATCAGAGCAGTTTTTTGGAAATTGGCAAAAACGTTTTATCCTTTATCCTTTATCCTTTTTCCTTGCCTTTCCTTTACGTTCGCTGCGTGCGTTGCGGGACATAGACATAAAAACCTGCTAATTCTTTCTATGAAGAAGAAACAATCATATGCAGGCCCTGCTACTGCTACATTTTTTTATTTAACCAGCCTTCCGGCAATTACTAAAGTGATATCATCAGCCTGCACATCTCCATACTGAAAATCTTTTACTTTTTGGACTATTATTTCCAGAAGCTGGCTGCTGGTTTTATTTTTGTTTTTCAGAATAAGATCTTTTAATCTGTTCTCTCCGAACTCATGCTCTTCCGCGTCCATTGCTTCCGTAATACCATCGGTGAACATTATTACTTTATCACCGGGCTTAAATTCCACTTCCCCCTGATTGTATTCAATATTCTCCATCATGCCAAGGACAATACCCCCTTCTGTTAATTCTGTCACATCGCCGGAACTGCTTAATTTATACGGAGGATTATGCCCTGCATTGCAATATGTTAATAAATTCTTTTCCATATCAATAACACAAAAAAAGAATGTAACAAATTTATCCATTGCAGTATTTTTATAAATTAACCTGTTAATTCTTCCTGTCATATCCGCAACATCTTTAATTTCATGAACAAGAACATTCAGGCTTGCCTGAAGATTAGCCATAAGCAAAGCAGCTCCCGCTCCCTTTCCTACAACGTCTGCAATTGCAACTGCCCACCTGTTTTCTCCCAGCGGGATTACATCATAGTAATCTCCCCCGACTTCGCGGCTTGGAATATTTACAGCAGCAAACTCACAAAATTTATTACCCGGTAAATCTGACGGTAAAAGTGCCTGCTGCATAGTTCTCGCCAGTTTTAGCTCTTCCTCCATTCTCTGTTTTTCCAGAGTCTCATTAAAAAGCCTTAAGTTTTCAAGGGAAGCTGCCGCCTGATTTCCGAGAATCTTGACAAAATCAATATCATTAGCATTAAATTCATTTTTATTTGTTTTTGGCCCAAGAGCAATAATTCCCACACTCTCCTCCTGCAGACGCATTGGAACTAAAAGCTGGAATCCGGCAGCCTTTATTTCCTGCCACTCCTTTTCAGGGCCTATTGATACAGGAGAAACCAGTGGTGGGATATCAAGTTTTTTAAATACTTCCGAAGACAAACCTTTGCATGTCACAAGATTAAAGCTCCCTTTTTCCTTGAAAAATATGGCGCATTTATTAACCATAAGCTGTCCCATAATTGCAAATGCCACGATACTGCCAATTTTATTTCTGTCCAAAGTAGCTGTCATCTCCTGACTGATATCAAAGATATCACTTAGCTGCTGAACTTTATGATCAAGATTTCTGTTTACCTGTTTTATCTTCTCAACATTAATTCCATTGGAAACTGCTGTTGCAGCAATATTTGACAGGGAGTTCAAAAACTCCAGTTCGCTGTCTAAGAACTTTCTGTTTCCGACCTTGGCTCCGTATCCTACAAAACCTATCAGATTGCTTCCAGTGTTAAGCGGCAAAATAATTTTAATACCAAATGTCCTGAAAAAATCCACCCACTCTGCATCACTGTCAATTTCTTTAATTAATTTTGCAGAAATAGGGGGATCAACAATTCTGATACATTTTCCCTTTAAAGCTCTGTCTAAACCTTTTATCTCTTCAATACAATAAATATTTGATTCGTCTTTCTGAAGAAGCACAACACCCTTATTTATCAGAAGATGCCCCATTGGTATTCTGAGAATATTTTCTATTATTGCTTGGATGCTGAGGGAGGATGTGATGGTTCTGCTTATCTCAAAAAGAGCGGAAAGCTCCAGCAGTTTTTCGTCAAGGCTGTTATCATTTTCATTAGCAAAAGTCATAATCAAACCTATCTATATAAATTGCAATGCACAGTATATTCTTTATTGAAAAAAATCAGACAAAATTTCTTATAAATCAACTTAACTGTTAATAAAGCTTCTTTTAACTGGATTCGGGATGAATTGTGATAAACATAAAATATATTTCAGAAATTAAAAATATCCATTTGTAAAAATTATTAAGTTTCAACGAAAAAGACTTCAGTATTTTAACTTTGATCAAGAAAAAATTTAACCATACGCACTTCATTCTTCCCGTCTGGTCTTACAACATAATCTACTTCATCCATTAAAGTTTTCATCAGATATATTCCAAGTCCGCCCACTCTTAATTCAGCAAGATACTTTTCCATCTCGGGCATTTTTATATCTTTCATGTCAAAACTTTTTCCTCTGTCAGTAATAACGATCGTAAGTTTATTAAAATCAATTTTTACTGCAAGATCTATATCTTTATCTTTTTCATTTTTATATGCATGTTCAATTACATTTGTACAGGCTTCATCAACTGCAAGTTCTATTTTGCTTACATCGTCCTCTTTAAACCCAACTTTTCTGGCAACGCCGGCTACAAAATTCCTTATTAATTCAAGATTGTCGGTTTTGCTTGGGATTTTTAATTTATAATCAGTAATTTTATTCATTGTCAACTCCAATAAGTCACATTTTCAGGACATTTCGGAAAAACGTTTTAATGCTTCCTCTTCCTTACTTAGTATTTCATAAAGCATCGGAAATCCCAGAAGATCAAAAACCCTGTACACTTTATCAGATGCTTCGGCAAGTTTTATATCCCCGCCTTTATCTCTGATTTCTTCAATAAATCCCATAAATACACCAAGACCGGCACTGCTGATGTAATCAAGTTCATTTAAATTTATAACTATTTTTACTTTACCCTCATCCAAAAGACTTTTGATTGTTTCCTCCAACTCCGGAGCAGTATGTGCATCAAGATAGCCTTTTAAAGAAATAACAGTAGCAGGTTCCCTGTCATCTCTTTTTAAAGAAAAATTATTCATCAATCTTCTCCCTCGCAGATACCTGGTTTTTTAATAAAAGTACGTATCTTATAAATGTAAAATAACTTTATAAAAAATACAACAGTCAAAATTTTCTTTAATTCCCGCCCCTGTTTTTTCTAATGCTTTTACCGTTGTTGAGACTTTATTGTACACCTGATATTTTCCCCGATAATCCGGAAAACATTACAATATTTTCATAACAACAGCAGTTGCATCATCATGCCGGTGTGTGCCTTTAGAAAAATCAGAAATCTCTTTTTTTATAGTTTCTATAATCTGTTCCGTATTAAAATCGGAACATTTTGCCAACAGTTCAACTAATCTCTCTTCTCCAAACTCATTACCATGCCTATCTCTTGCTTCTGTTATCCCGTCTGTATAAATAACAACAGCATCATTCTTTCTCAGTTTGATTTTGTTCACAGAAAGAAATTTTGAGAAATCATCTTCGTCTGCCATTCCCAGTCCCAGTCCTGAAGAGTCAACAGGTTCTACTTTGCCGTTGCGGATCAGCATTACAGGGGGGTGGCCTGCTCGTGCAAAATGCAACACCTTTTTTGAAGGTATAAAAATACAGTAAACCATTGTCGCAAACATATTCTTTTCAAGAGACTGTCTTACAAAATTATTTGCCTGAACCATTATCTCTGTAGGCGAATCAACATACCTGGAAAGAGCAAGAAGGACTCCTTTAAGTTCTGCCATATAAAATGCAGATGACGCGCCTTTTCCTGAGACATCTCCTACAAGTATGTCTATTCTGTCATCATTAACACAGATAAAATCATAAAGATCTCCGCCTATTTCATTTGCAGTCATGCAGAAACCGTCAATATCAGCTGTTTTATTGTCAGGTTTTGAACCGGGTAAAAGTCGCATCTGAGCTTCATGCGCAACACGCAGTTCTTCCCTGTATATTTGCTGTTCAATTGTAAGCTTTACAAGATCAGCATTTTCAAGGGCCATTGATATTTGATACGCAAAAGCTTCAAAAAGAGCCCGGATTTCATCAGTGTATCCGTATCTTATATATTTCAATCCAAAAACATGACCTATATATTTATCCTTATAGACAAGTTTTACAGCTATTAACGAGCACTCTTTAAACCATTTTTTTACAAAATCCTTTGTGAGCCTTTCCCGTCTGCAGTCATTTATAATCAGTGATTTATTATGCTGCAGTCTGTCATGTATTTTTCTGCATTCTTTTGAAAGTAAATTTATTCTGTCTGCATTCAATCCTTTACTCGCTGTAATTCTAAAATCATCGCCCTGTTTTAATTCAATCCATACTACATTTGACCCGGATATCTGCGCGGCAAGTTCAACAGCTTTCTCACATAAAGCATCAGGCTCAAAAATTGAACTTACTGTTGAACTTAACTGCTGAAAAGATTTGACTTCTCTTATCCTTTTGTCCAGAATCCCCGCTGACGGCAGGAGAAAAAGTATGCCTGTAAATGACATTAATGAATATATAAGAGAAAACAGCGCAGCAGAATGTAAAAAAACTCCTGTTATATTGCTCATATTAAAAACAGACTGTGAGTTATAAACTATTCTCGCAGAAAGCACCGTAAAAATAAAAAACGCAAAAAGGGACAGTATCTTATCTCTTTTATTAAGATAATGAATCCATTTTACCCTAAAAGAATTCATTATTATGAGAGATACTATCAAAAAAATAAAAAAACTTTCTGGTTCAAACATACCGAGCGCAATGTTTATAGGCGAAGTATTAAAAAAATTATTTTGTAAATCAACATTATTAACAAAATCACTTCCGTCAGCAAGAACCGCTATAACCCTTGCAATTATAAGAAATAAAAGAATACGAAAATTACGCAGCGTTGTTTTTGACTGCTGCATAAAAACAAGGCTCTTTATTAAAATAAAAACAAACCACGATATAATCATAATTAAAACAAGTGCAGGTATATACACTCGTGACACATCGCTAAACTTTGTGCTTTCGTAAGTTACGGAATAAAGAGTACGGTCAATCAGAGTATATAGAACAAAAAGAGTAAAACCAAAAAGTACGAATCTGTGGAAAAGATTCATCCTTAAAAGCCATACTCTGTTAAAACTTAATAAGTAAATCAGAACAATCGAAATTTGTCCAAAAAGCATTTCAGTAACGGAAATTTCAACAGGAAATGATTTTATAAGCAGTGCAGAAGCAACAAAAATAACAATTATTACAGGTATATAAAACCATAATTTTGATTTTTTATCAATTTTAAGGTTCAAATTCTCACTCCTGTACTATTTTAACAATAACTGCTGTCATATCATCATGCTGTTCTCTGCCGCTTGTAAAATCATCTATATCATTCTTAATTATATTAAGTATATCATCTGCCGTTTTGTCAATATTATTGGAAATAATATCGTGAATCCTTTGCTCGCCGAACTCCTCTCCTTTAATATTCTCTGACTCATTTAATCCATCAGTGTAAAAAAAGCATATATCTCCCTGTGACAGAGGAATAACTATATCTTCTATTGTTTCTGAAAAGATCCTGCCTTTTTCCAGCCCCAGACCTATACCCTGAGATTTCAGCTCTTCTGTAAAACCTTTTTGTTTCTTGAAAATTATCATTGGGTTATGGCCTGCTCTTGCAATAGTAAGCGTTGATTTTGAAAAATCAAAAATGCCGTATATCATACTGATAAAAACACCTCGGGGTACATTTTCATAAAAAAGCTCGTTCATTCTTGTAAGAACTTCTTTGGGAGAACTGCTTATTTTTGCATGGGATAAAAGGAAGCCCTTTGTTAAAGTCATGTAAAAGGATGCTGAAATACCTTTACCTGAAACATCCCCGATTGCCACACCCAGTTTATCTGAACCAAGTTTCAAAAAATCGTAGTAATCCCCTCCTGTCTCCATTGCAGGCAGACAAAAACTTGAAATTTCAACGTTGTTTATTTGCGGCTCTTTCTGAGGAAGAAACTGCAGCTGCACATTCCTCGCTATCTCCAGCTCTCTTTTTTGCCTTTCTCTTTCGTATATTCTGTGCAGATAGGGTGGTACAAAATCCTTCAGTTCTGCAGAATCAACTTTATTTCTTTTAAAAACCAGAGCTGTTAATAATAAAAGTGCTGGCAGGCTCAGCATAATAATGCCGTTTACCTGCAGATAAGCGCTGTTACTTACAATTGCTGCATATGCGTAAAAAATTACAGGCATAACAGCTCCGCCGATAAAAACAGTTAAAATATCATATCTGAGCATAAAAATGAAAAATATTACAAATACTATCAGATTTAATATACTGTTAATAATTACTGAATCAAGAGAGGGGACCCCCTTATTTGCAAATATAACAGAAACGACTAAAATTAAATAGCCCAGAACAGGCCACCTAAAATACCTTTTAATAAACGGCACAGCAAAGAAAAACATCATTGATATATAAATAAAAAGCTGATACATAATCGATATACCATAAAGCCATGGTATTTTATGCGAGAACATCACAACAAGGTTAGGCAGAAATCCTATTGCTGAATATCCACTCATTACAATAAAGTACTGAAGAGAAGAAATTATTGCCACTAAAATAAACCCAAGGGATATACCTTTTACAATGGAACTGCTAACATCTCTTGTAAATATTCTGGTTCTTAAATAATCTATTGACAATAACTTTTCCTGCCATACTTCTCTGGTTAATGACTCGCCCACTGAAAACAGCAGCCACACACCCCCGCCTATAAATAATGACGTTATGAAAAAACCCAGAATACTAATAACTGAAAAGAGTTTAAATGTCTCATAATAAATATCAGTAAAAAACTTTATACCCCAGAGCAAAACCACGATAATTGCCGGTACAATACCTATTTTCAAGTCCAGCAGATCTAATCTTAAACGGATGATAAATAATATTACTGCAAGTATTGAAATCAGCAGAGAAAGTATATCTAAATTTGTGGATGCATGCAATTTATTTAAATATTTGCTGTCAATTAAAAACTTTTTTTCAACCAGTACAACTCTCTGCTCTGAGAATGCAATAGTAAGATCAGCTTCTTCTCCGGCCACCGTCTTATTCCGCTTCCATAAAAAATTTATCTCTTCTCTTCCAGCCCTGTTATACCTATTTTTCTGATAAAAATACCAGTTCTGGAAATCTTCTTCAAGAACCTGTTTTGCTATTTCTTCAGCGCGGCTGTTAATATCTTTATATTTTTCATTCTCAAAATAAAATTTTTCACAATCACGCAAATTTAAATATTTTACCCGGCCGTTAAGATCAAGTAATACTTTTATTTTTCCTTCATTTCTATCCTCTCTATTCCTTTCTGAAGAGCTTCTAATAACTATATTCGTTGAATCAACTTGAGCTTTATCAAACAGATACTCACACGACCACCAGAAAACAGGTATTGAATCTGCTTCCACTATTGCGTCTGCATGCTTCTTGTTAAATCTCTTCTGAAGATAAATATACTGCTCCTTATTGTTCTCTAACATAACTATTGATTGAATATTTTTAAAATCATAACCAAGTGATAGAAGTACACTGTCAGCTCTGGTATAAACCTGTTCTCTGCTCATATTCAAATTAATATGGGGAGAGACATACAGTTTCGGGTAAATCCATGTAAAAACAAGTATTCCTATTATTGCAGTAACAATCAAAATCCTGTCTTCTGCTATTCTTTTCATTTTATATCCTCAGTAATTACATTTATTTTTCCGGCTTTTTATTCCAGAATCCTTTACACATTTTAAACTGACATCCCTTTTGCCAAGCCTCTTACCCCTACATCGCCTGGCTATATTTGATTACTCTTATACATTATTTTACGTATATTAATTCAATTTGTTTACTGCTAATAATTGTTCTCATTCAGAACAAAGAGCTCCGGGAAATGAAACAATAAACGATTCTTTTATAATTTCCCCGGATCCGGATACATGCACAAGACAAGATCTGCCTGCATCTGCAATAACAGCGCCTCCTGTGTACCAGTCAGGAGCAACAGAGCTTATTTGAGTAAACCCGTTTATATTCAGAACCTGCTCTCCTGTGGATGAAATTTTTTTTATCCCCCCATTCTTAAGCGCAACCCAGCATGCTCCTGAAGTATCATCGCAGGTAACAAACACAGGTGTTGATAACAAATCCCTGTTGAACATCAAAGTCCCGTCAATTTTAAATTTATACAACATGTTACCTGAAGTAACATACACATAATCTTCTTTAACTGGTTTAGTAATAAAAACCGGTTTACTCAAATTAATTTGAGTCGAAAATGTATCAATACCCGATTGTGTTACAAAAAAGACCATGGACTGAGATGAATCTGCAACCCAGCACCCAGGAGGATCTGAAGACCATTTCACAGAAGAAATATTCCGGAAATTATCAAATTTATAAAGCTTTGCCCCTGTAGTATCAAAGCATGATAATGCTGTTCCCCGGTTTTCAACAATCCAGATTTTATTATTAAAATAGTCAAATGACACCTTCTCCGGAAAGGAA
>QNDG01000006.1 GCA_003645915.1 Candidatus Zhuqueibacterota bacterium
ACTATTCAAAAAGGTAAACCATGGGGCGGTTTGGGTTTGAGAGTTGAACAGAGAGGATTCCAGTGGAATAATCCACAGGCTCGGGACTGTATTTTTTGGGAGTATACAATAGCTAATATTTCTGATTATGATCTACCACAAGTCGCTTTTGGTTATTGGGTAGATAATGGAATTGGTGGTGAGAGAGATGATGAACTGGGATTTTTTGACCGAAAAATTGACATGGCTTACTCTTGGGATGTTGATGGTATAGGTCAGGGTGGATTAACACCTGGAACAATGGGCTTTGCCTATCTGGAGAGTCCTGGTATTTCGTGGGATAATATTGACAATGACCAGGATGGATTAATAGACGAAAAGAGAGACAATGATGCAACTAAACTGGTAGGCCCTACTGATGGAATTTATGATGTTGCTGCTTTTTTAGAAACGTACAATTTAAAAATGGAAGATCTGCGTGATCATTGGGATGCTGATGAAGATCAGGATTGGGATGATGGCGTAGATGCAAACGGAGACGGAGTATATCAGATAACTGAAGATGCAGGAGATGATGTCGGTATTGACGGAGTCGGACCGGCCGAACTTAACTACACAGGGCCAGATGAGGGAGAGTGTAATCACAAACCAGACAGAAGAGAAGGAGACAGTGAGCCTGATTTTGCTGAGACGGATGTTTCTGAATCAGATATGGTTGGATTAACAAGCTTTCAGCTTTTTCCTGTACCAAGCCATTCCTCTGAGTACCATTGGTTCAGAGGAGACCAGTCTATGTGGGAATTGATGGACAGTGATACCCTGGCTGAGTATCTTGGAAACATTTCTAACCTTATTGAAACATTTGCTTCCGGACCCTTCCCTCTGTTTCAAGGCAGAACTGAGCGAATTTCAATGGCAGAGCTTCATTCCTTTGACCCATTAGCTGGTCTTAATTCAGATAATCATGGTGCACCTGCTTTGTTTGAAGCAAAAAGGATAGTACAGGTTATTTATGAAAGCGATTACCGTTTTGCAAAACCTCCGGAAATGCCGACCCTAGAGGCAACAGCAGGGGATGGTAAGGTTGTGCTGACATGGGATGATAAAGCAGATACAAGAACCCGTGATCCTTTTTTAGGTAATATAAATGATTTTGAAGGATATAAACTGTTTAAGGCAACTGATAAACGTATGTCTGATGCAGAGGTGATTACTGACGGATACGGTACTCCGATGATGAAAAATCCGATTTTTCAATGTGATGTAATTGATGGGAAAAAAGGTTTTACTGATTTTGGAATGGTTAATGGAATTGGTTATTACCTTGGTGAGGATAATGGGATCACGCACTATTTTATTGATAATGAAGTACAAAATGGCAGGACCTATTATTATGCACTGATTGCTTATGATTATGGTGCTCCAGATATCGGACCTGGTATAGCTCCTAGCGAAAACAGCATATATATTGATTTGGATGAAAGTGAAAATGTTCGTTCAATAGGGCCTAATGTTCAGATTGTAACACCTCATCAAAATGCTGCGGGATATATTTCACCTGACCTGCAGAATGATGAAAATAATATTACTTTTGGAGCAGGTACAGTGGAACCTGAAATTCTGGCACAGGGTAGCCTTCAGGCAAACCACCAATATAAAGTAAATTTTACTATTGATACTCTATATACTGTAAAGGATTATGATTACGGCTTTTTGTACGTTACAAATGGATTTAAAGTTTTTGATGTTACTGATGGAAACAATGTTGTTTATCAGGAATCGCCTGATAGGTTTGCATTCGAGAATATAATATATAATGATTCTTTAAATACCAGTTATTTGAAAAGCGGCAGTATAATACATACAGATATCTTTAACGGAATAAGATTGAATATATATCAACCTCTTGATTTTCCTGAATATGACAGAGAAAACTCTGGTTGGGTTACAGGCAGTGCACCAATTGAAATTATCCCGACTTCTCAGGAATCTAAATATTTCGCATGGGATTATGATATTGTTTTTACAAATAATGATTCCGCATATACCGGACGAGTGAAAATAAAAACTATGCGTGATGAGTATAATAAGAGAATAAGCCGTTCTGCATTAATAACAGAGAGTAAATTTTCTTTTTATGTGATTAATAAATCATTCCCAAACGAGAACGGCTATGAAATGATGGACCTTGTAGTGCATGATGTTAATGGTGATGGTAAGTTCACATATGGAGAAGACAGAGTGCTGGTAGGACCTGTTACTGAAACAGGCCGCTGGGCAGGAACTGCTTTTATCATAGATTTCCTAAGCAGTGAAGATCTGCCTCAACCAGGCGATATTTACAGGGTGACATTTAAACGACCGTTTTTTGACCAGGATAATTTTATTTTTACTGTTAATACCACAGAAGGAATAGATGAAGAAGCTCTATCTGAAAAAATGGGTGAAATTAAAGTGGTACCAAATCCATATATAGCAACAAATTCCATGGAACCTGCAGTTGGTAACTGGAAACTGAATCAGCGCAGACGGCTTATGTTTACTAATATTCCGGCTCAATGTACAATTAAAATATTTACGGTCAGTGGTGTGCTGGTTGATGAAATTGAGGTTAATAATTCTGCAGATAATGGTATTGTTCATTGGGATTTATTAACTAATGAGGGGCTTGAAGTAGCCGCTGGTATGTATCTTTACTATGTTAAAGCAAGTACAGGTGAAGAGCATGTAGGGAAATTTGCTATTATAAAATAAGAAAGCAAGTAATTTGAAACGAGAAGTAATTTTATAAGAGAGGCAATAGATATGACTGTGAAATTAAACAGCACACTTTTAATGCTGAGTATTATTGTTATTACAGTATCTGTTAATGTGGTTCAGGCACAGGAACCTTATAGACAGGGTACAACTGCAGCAAATTTTTTGGAAATTGGATTCGGAAGTGCCGGTAATGCTATGGGGGATGCTTATGTTAGTATGGCAAATGATATATCCTCTGTATTCTGGAATCCTGCCGGACTGGGCTTTATGAACAGAGGGGAGGCAGAATTCAATTATCAACCCATAATTTTAGATATAAACGCTATGGCTTTTGCTGCAGGCATGCCATTAGGGAATGTTGGTTCTTTTGCTATTAATTATATTCAGATGGATTACGGACGCAATGAAGTAACAACGATGGAAATGCAGGACGGTACAGGGGAGTTGTTTAATGCAACAGAATTTGCCATTGGTTTTTCATTTGCCAGAAAACTTGCCCAGTGGTTTTCCTTTGGTGCCACAGCAAAATATATATCATCACAGATTTGGCAGACATCTGCAAATGCTTTTGCTGTTGATTTGGGGGTTATTATTCAGACAAACTTTTTTTCCAGTACAGGGGAAAGAGGTGACGGGATGAACATAGGAATGTGTATTTCAAATTTTGGAACTAAAATGCGTTACATGGGAGATCAACTTTTAAATCCAATTGATATACTTCCTGATGAAGCCGGGAATTATCAGAGCGTTCCAGGGATGTTCAAAACAGAAGGATGGGAACTTCCCCTTTTATTTCGTGTAGGTGTTTCAGTTAATCCAATTGTAACAGAAAAAAGCAGGTTCAGTGTTTCTCTTGATGCAGTTCACCCTAACAATAACAGTGAATCAGTAAATGTGGGGGGACAATATAAGATAACAATGCCTACAGGTTGGTCGTTTTTTCTACGGGGGGGCTATAAGGCTTTATTTATGGTGCATTCAGAGTACGGTTTTTCATTTGGGGGTGGATTTGTTATGAATATGATGCATGGTAAAGGATTAAAAATTGAGTACTCATACAGGGAGCTTGGCATATTGGGGAATATTCAGACATACAATATAGGTCTAATGTTTTAAAAAGAGCTTATATAATGGACCTGAAAAATATGAGAGCAGATAAATATTTAGTGATAGTTTTCATTATATTTGATATTTTTGTTTTATCATGCCAGAGAGAAAATGCCGAACAACCTTCTGAAAAAATATTAGCACGGATTGGAGATAAAACTATATCAGTTAATGAATTTATTCGACGGGCTGAATATACAATAAGGCCGATTTACTGTAGAAAGGATAATTACATACACCGGAAAATTGTTCTTAATTCTCTGATTGCCGAAAAATTGCTTGCATTAGAAGCAGGGGATGAAAATAAGTTAGTAAAAACCCCATATTTTCAAGATTATTTAAAAGGTCGTCAAGAACAGGCCATGAGGCAATGGTTATTTTATAATAATTTCTATCAGAGAGTTAAGCTATCTCCACAAAAAATTAGTGAAAGAATGAAGTTAGTAGGTAGAAAGTATGATATTTCTTATTTTTCTGTCTCTGATACTTACGTTGCTCATAAAATTTCTAAAACTATGCATGACACAGTTGATTTTAAAATAAAATTCAATGAATTAAGTAATGGAGCAGATCTCCCAAGAAGGTTTGTTCAGTGGAATAATCTTGAAACCAGGGAAGTAATTAATGCATTGTACAGTGGTTCCCCTAAAAAAGGAGATATTATTGGCCCGTTAAAACAGGATACTAACTATATTTTTATAAAGATTAATGGCTGGACAGAACGGGTTTATCTTTCGCAAAACACTAAAAAGCAACTTTGGGAGGATGTAAAAGAACAAATGCAATATGATGAGGCGAAAGAAGAGTATGTAAAATTTGTAAAAGGATTAATGAAGGGAAAAAAATTAAGGTTTAATAATGAGACTTTTGAAACTTTGGTACCAATAATTGCAGATGACTACTTAAAATCACAGGAAGAAAAAAAAGCTGCCTTCAATAACCGATTCTGGAAAAAGGAATCACACCGAAATGATCTTGACAATCATAGTTCTAGTCTTAAAGACATTATTGATAAGCCGTTATTCACTGTAGAAGGTCAGACCTGGACAGTAAGGCAGTTTGAACTTGCACTTGTATCACATCCGTTGGTTTTCCGGAAACATAATATTTCTAAATCAGAATTTGCCGAGCAATTAAAATTTGCAATTGCAGATCTAATAAGGGATCAATTTATAACTCAGGAAGCCTATAAACATGGATATGAAAATGTAAATGTTGTTAAAAGAAATGTGAGTATGTGGAGGGATAATCTTTTAGCAATATATAAAAGAAACAGCTGGTTAAAATTAAATAATAAAGAAGATGAATTTAAATCGAATATAATAAAAACTATTGAGAAAGATTTAAACCCTTATATTCTCAGTATTATGAAAAAATATAATGATGAAATTGAAATAGATACCGAGTTATTTGAGAAGATAAAACTCAGCAAGATTAACAGTTTTATGACACAGCGTAATATGCCCTTCAAAATCATGGTGCCTTCTTTCCCAGTGATTACCAACCATAACAAACTTGATTATGGCAGGAAAATGCAGCATTGAATCCAGTTTTGTATTTTATTATAACGAATTACGAATTTAAGGAATTCTGACAGACATGAGATGTAAATATATTATATTAATTGTTCTTATATCAACTATAACAGTTTATGCAAAAAATTATAAAGGTGCTGAGTTACGTACAAAGCAGGCATATCTTTATGGAAGGTTCGAAGTAAGATACAAAGCTTCATGGGGAAGTGGTCAGACTTCAACATTTTTTACGTACAATGATGATTACCCAAATACTCCATGGAATGAGATTGATATTGAAATACTTGGAAGGTATGATGATGATGTTCAGTTTAATACAATTACTAATTACCAAACTAATCATCTTAGACATCAATTTGTAAGTTTTAACCCAGGGTTGGATTTTCATACTTATGGAATTGAATGGACGCCTTCATATGTAGCATGGTTTATTGATGGTGTTGAAGTATATCGCCAAACAGGAGAGCACATATCTTTATTGAAGTATCCTCAAAAAATCATGATGAATATATGGAATCCTGCATATTCAGACTGGGTAGGCGAATTTGATGATCGCACTTTGCCGTTTTTTGCTTATTATGATTTTGTGAGCTACAGCTCATATACTCCCGGACAAGGTAATTGTGGTACTGATAATAATTTTACTCTTCAGTGGACAGATGAATTCAACAATTTTAACAGTAGCAGATGGCAAAAAGCTACACATACATGGAATGGTAATAATTCGGATTTTATTCAGGAAAACTGTTTGTTTAAAGATGGTAAAATGATATTATGCCTTACAGATAATTATAACACTGGTTATACAGATAAGAATCCTCCTGTAGTAATGTGGGCAATAGCAGAGGATGACAGTGTTATCGTGCATTTTTCAGAGAATGTAACGGAAACAAGTGCAGAAAATCTTTTAAATTATGTTATCCCGGGTGCTCAGGTACATAATGCCCGGTTGTTAAGAGATAAACGTACAGTTGTATTACGTGTTAATGGTATGCTAAAAAGCAATACTTACAATCTTGTATGTCTGGGTGTTGAAGATGAAATGGAAAATCACAATAAGCTTCAGGGTCAAAATATCCCTATTACCAGTATTCCAACCATTTATTTTCCTTTCAAAATTAATGTTGGATCTAATAAATATAATGATTACAAAAATGATCAAGCCTGGGACTACCAGAAAAATTATGGTTATGAAGGTGGAAGCTCCAGAGGGATGACACAATCAGTATCTGGTACAGAAGATGATCCGATATTCCGAACTTGGCGACAGGGATTAGCAGCGTACAGAATTCGGGTGCCTAATGGTGTTTATAATATAAAGATGCTTTTTTCGGAAAACATATTTGAAAATTCGGGCCTTCGATGTTTTGATGTCTATATTGAAAATGTACTGGTCATAGAAAATCTTGATATATTTAAGGAAGTCGGAAAACATGTCGCTCACATAGAAGGAATTAATAATGTTTCTGTCGATGACGGAATTATAGATGTCCATTTTAGTGCAGTCGTAAACGAACCTGTTTTATCGGGTTTAATCATTGAGCAGGTATCAACAGGAATTGTTGAAAAAGAGTCTGGAATAAAAGAATTTTTATTAAAGGCAAATTATCCCAACCCGTTTAACAATAAGACAATTATACCGTTTGTTCTCAACGATTATGGTCTTGTTTTTATTAAAATATTTGATCTTACTGGCCGGTTGGTTTATAGCAAAAATATGCCTGTGCAGAGCCCTGGACGGTATAAATTTATATGGAAATATGATGGTCCTTCAGGAATTTATATATGCAGACTTGATTTTTTAACAAATAATAGCTTATATTCATCTAGTAGAAAGATGCTTTATGTTAAGTAGGGCGGGTATTGTGAAATTAAGATTTAAATTCATTGTTTGGATATTATTGATGGTTAATCTTCTTGTTTGTTTGTCTTTAAGCTGCAGTAAAAAAATCAGCAACTCTGAAAGGGAGCATAATCAAGATATCAAAACACCTGCTGGTTATGTTTTAATCTGGAATGATGAATTTAATGGTTCTACGATTAATCCTGAGAAATGGGAGCACGAGGTTAACGCTGCAGGAGGCGGTAATAATGAATTACAGTATTATACTGACCGTGTAGAAAATTCATATGTTGATAACGGATTTTTAATATTACAGGCATTTAAGGAAAAATATACAGGAGAAGAAGGTACAAGAGAGTTTACATCTGCAAGATTGAGGACAATTCATAAAGGAGACTGGAAATACGGAAGATTTGAAGTTTGTGCAAAATTACCTTTTGGCCAGGGTATATGGCCTGCAATATGGATGATGCCTACAGATAATGTTTACGGTGGATGGGCTGCAAGCGGTGAGATTGACATTATGGAGCTTCTTGGTCAGGAGCCAGATAAAATATATGGGACAATACATTACGGTGGAAAATATCCGCGTAACAAGCATAGTGGTTCGTTCTATAAATATCCTGAATCTTTTAGTGATGGTTTTCATGTTTTTTCAATAGAATGGGATACAACTGAGATAAGATGGTACGTTGATGATATTCAATATGCAGTTCAGACAGAGTGGTATTCAGAAAATGGTGAATATCCTGCACCTTTTAACCAGCGATTTTACCTGATAATTAATGTGGCTGTAGGCGGTAACTGGCCTGGAAATCCTGATACTACTACACAGTTTCCTCAAAAAATGGTAGTTGATTATGTCCGGGTTTTTCAAAAGAGAGTTGATTGATCTTTAAACCATCTCTGTTCATCGGGATGGTCTCGTTCCTAAACAGGTCAACACTAACGTGCTTTTTTAGACTCACCGATCTGCGGGAACTCTAAAAGTCACTACCTTTGGTTTTGGATGTTTACTGATATATTTTTTGGAAACAGAACTAACCAAAAATTTTGTGAAGCATTTAATACAGGTCTTAGAAATAAATTTAAAATAAATTATATTTTTCCAATAAATGATAAGGAGCCTTATTGTTAAGTTCACAATATGGGGAATATTATTGTGTCAGCATATTTGAGAAAAATGTTCATTGCCTATTGTGTTTTTATCAGCCTTATTAACTGTCGAGCGCAGGGCATAGAAATAAAAAATGGCTGGTATTACATTAATGGGGATAAGTTTTTTATTAAAGGGATTGGCTATGAGACACATACAAGACCCGGACAGGTGCCGTGGGTTTACGAATTTGACGCTGATATTATAAAATTTGACCTTAATAGAATAAAAGAAGCAGGATTTAATACTATACGTACATGGGGCGCATTAAGTGAAGAAGAATTACAATTAGTGGAACAATCTGGTTTAAAAGTTCTGTTCGGGATCTGGATTGATCCAGCAGGTGATTTTGGGGATGAGACTTTTGTTCAGTCTGCTCTGAATCATGTTTCGAGTGTTTTATCATATTCTAAGAAATACTCATGTATTTTAGGGTATTTAATAATGAATGAACCTCAGGTTAATAGTATCTATAATTCAGGTGCAGAAAACCTTATTTCTTTATGGAAGTCAATTATAGAGATAATTAATGCTAAGCATCCTGGCGTACCTGTTTCATTTTCAAACTCAATGGTTGGGGACTATATTGGAATGGATATTTTTAATTTTGCAGCATATAATGCGTATATATACAATCCTGTGACGTTAAGTAAATCAAGTGGTTATAGAGGATTTCTTCAATGGTTGAAAGATCGAAGGTCACCAGATAAACCATTTATTATCACTGAATATGGATTATCTGTTTCACCGGGCGTATCATTAACAGAATATGGTTATGGTAAAAACACTGTTGATCAGCAGAAAGAAGGAGACTTGTTAATGTATCGTCAGTTGATTGATGCTGATGCTCAAGGTGGGTGTGTTTTTCAATATCATGATGGTTGGTGGAAAGGTGGTAATGAATTTATTCATGATCCAAATCCTGAGGAATGGTTTGGATTAATTGGATTTACAAGCGAGTTTGATAAAACCGGTGAAACAAGGCCTGCATGGGGAGGATTTAAAAGATATAATAAAGCGATAATAACCAATCCAAAAAATGAGCATATTTATCAAGAAAAAATTCCCCTTGAAATTTATTCATCTGAAGATGTATTCTCTTTTAAAATATTTATTGAAGATAGTGTTGTTTTTGAGAAAATATTAGATGGCAATTATTTTTCAGAAAATTTAAGCCTGACATTTGAAGACAGTATTAAAGATGTTTTGTTAGATTTTCGTTTTTTTAATTCAAATAACGATACTCTCAAATCAGAAGTCATATCTATCTTATATACAAAAAATATGATAGAGCTCCCGAAGCTAAAATTTGAGATTTTACCAGGGGAGCTTCTTCCGGATGCACGGAATTATATGAACATTCATGTGGTAAAGGATTCATTATTTCTAATTAACGATAATAAGATTGATTATGCTTTTCATCCTCATTTAGGTTTTGACCCAGGGCAGGCAAAATCAAAAGTAATGGAATTTCGTGAGGGTACTTGGACTTATCTTGATTTTTTTGAAATTCCAGAGGATACAAAAGTAGCCACTTTTAGCGCTGGTTTTACTATAACTTATGGACAATTTCAAAAAAGGATCTGTGCACAAAAAATATTACTCTGGGAAGATTGGGCTGAACCAATTGCAGCATCAGAATTGATTACAGGAGTTAACTATTCTACTAATGATTCTGTGAAGAAAAAATCAACTATAAAATTGTTTCCGGCATATCCGAATCCTTTTAATCAAAGTACAACAATCAAGTATTTTATCCCGTCAGGAAAGATAATAAAAGAACCTGCCAGTCTTAAAATATATAATATTCTTGGTCAAGAATTGACCGTTATTGAAAATTTAGATATATTGCCAGGTGTCCATGTTTTGCATTTTAACAGTAGCGAGCTTAGTAGTGGAATGTATTTTTACTCCTTAGTCATAGGTGACCTGGTTTTAGTGAAAAAGTTTATTGTGATTGATTAAAAAATGTAAGGATATTTAGAGATAAGAATTATTATAAATTGTTTGGTTTAAAAACTCTTTCCAGTTAATTACTGCTTTTTTATTTCCACTTTTACAAAAACCGTAAAAATACAGGGCCAGCCATACAGGCTGGCAATCAAAAAGAAAATGAAACCGTTCTATCAATACAATGATCAAAAATTATATTTTTTGCAAAGTAGGGAATTTTAAATTCCATTTTTTGTGGAAATGTATTTTCCGCTTGACTTGTAAAGTGGACCCTATTGTCAAGACCAAAATGAATTATTTTTAAGGTGTATCATTTCTTCGGCATTGGAACCTTCCATTTTACACTTTATACGATGGTCCAGGTTAAAGGGTCCAATATAAGGTGCAGCGAAGATTTAACCTTTTTATTTTACCAAATTAAAATAGTTGGATATTTCAAAAAACAGGTACTTAATTTGATAAGACTTTAAAATTGTATTTATCATGAGTAGAAAGTTTTGCGCTCATAACAATTGTACCAAATTGTTGAAAAATTTTCTTGACTTTTGAAAATTTGGGATTATATTATACATGCATTTAGCACTCAATAAGCGAGAGTGCTAAAAAATAAACAGAAGGCCTTGATTTTTAAATAAATTAACAAAACAACATTCGGCCTTAAAATTATATTAAATTTTCTGAGTTTAACAAATAAAACAGGAGGTAGTAGATGAAAATCAAACCTTTATCTGACAGGGTGGTAATTAAGCCTGCACCAGCTGAAGAGAAAGTGCAGGGAGGAATTATTATTCCTGATTCGGCTAAAGAAAAACCTCAGAAGGGTGAGGTTGTGGCAGTTGGACCTGGAAAGTCCGGGGACTCAGGCAGTGTAATGCCTTTAAGTGTTAAGGTTGGAGATACTGTGCTTTACGGAAAATATTCAGGTACAGAAATAACTATTGATAATGAAGAGTACTTAATTGTACGTGAAAGTGATATTCTGGCAATTATTTAGGTTTAGTTAAAATATTTGTAAAATTATAGGGAGGTTTTGTTATAATGGCGAAAATAATTGAATACAGTTCGGATGCCCGCCAGGCCCTGAAAAAGGGAGTAGATCAGCTGGCTGAGGCAGTAAAGGTTACCCTTGGCCCCAAGGGAAGAAATGTTGTTATTGAAAAGAAATTCGGATCACAAACAGTAACAAAAGATGGTGTTACTGTAGCAAAAGAGATTGAACTGGAAGATTCAATTGAGAATCTCGGCGCTCAAATGGTTAAAGAAGTAGCTTCCAAAACAAGTGATATAGCAGGCGATGGAACCACAACGGCTACAGTACTTGCACAGAGAATATTTGCAGAAGGTATGCGCAACGTTACTGCAGGTGCAAATCCAATGGATTTGAAAAGAGGAATTGATGAAAGTGTAAGAGTCATTGTTGAGAATCTTGAAAGCATTGCAAAGGATATTTCAGGCAGAAAAGAGATTGCTCAGGTTGCTGCAATTTCTGCTAACAATGATAAAACCATTGGTGAGTTAATTGCAGATGCAATGGAAAAAGTTGGTCAGGACGGTGTGATTACCGTAGAAGAAGCAAAAACAATTGAAACAACAATGGATGTTGTTGAAGGTATGCAGTTTGACCGCGGTTATCTTTCTCCCTATTTTGTAACTGACCCGGAGAATATGGAAGTAGTGCTGGAAAACCCTGTTATTCTTATTCACGATAAAAAAATCAGCGCAATGAAAGATCTGCTTCCGGTTCTTGAAAAAGTTGCACAGATGGGTAAATCACTCTTAATTATTGCAGAGGATGTTGAAGGTGAGGCTCTTGCAACACTGGTTGTAAATAAATTGAAAGGCACTTTAAAGGTTGCTGCTGTTAAAGCCCCGGGATTCGGTGACAGAAGAAAAGCAATGCTTGAAGATATCGCTATTCTTACAGGCGGTCAGGTTATTTCCGAAGAGACAGGATTTAAACTTGAAAATGCAACAACAGAAGATCTTGGCAATGCCAAACGTGTAAAGATTGATAAAGATAATACAACAATTGTTGAAGGTGCCGGAGAAAGCAAGGACATTCAGGCACGTATTGCACAGATTAAAAAACAGATTGAGATTACTACTTCAGATTATGACAGAGAAAAACTTCAGGAAAGACTTGCAAAACTTTCCGGCGGAGTTGCTGTTCTTAATGTAGGCGCTGCAACAGAGGTTGAGCTTAAAGAGAAAAAGGCCAGAGTAGAAGACGCTCTGCATGCAACAAGAGCAGCAGTTGAAGAGGGCGTTGTTCCTGGAGGCGGACTTGCTCTGCTGCGTTCAATTTCTGCCCTTGATAAACTGAAACTGAAAGGTGATCAGAAAATAGGTATGGAGATAGTCAGAAGAGCACTCGAAGAACCTGTTCGCCAGATTGCAAACAATGCAGGTTATGAAGGATCCGTTGTAGTAGAAAAACTGAAAAACGAAGAAGGCAGCATAGGGTTTAATGCTCTTACTGAGAAGTATGAGGATC
>QNDG01000007.1 GCA_003645915.1 Candidatus Zhuqueibacterota bacterium
GTAATTAATGATATCAGAGAAGAGATGCGCGACAGGTTCGGAACTGTACCTGATGAGGCGGAAACATTGTTACAGGTTGCAGGGATCCGGCTTATGGCTCAAAAGAACGGTTTTAAAAGAGTTACTATTTCGGAAAAAGATGCCAGGCTCTATTTAGATGAGTCTTGGCCCGAACACTTTGAAACACAGGAACTTTTTACAGATTATATCCGTTCATTTATAGACAGCTCTGACAATGAAATTCGCTTTTTATCCGGAGATAGTTTTGGTATAAGAGTATTTTTTAACGGTAAAGAACCTTTTACCGTATTGAAAAAGTTGTTGCAAAGGTGAACACTATTAACTATCTTCTCACAAACGGGTTTTCAGAATAAATGGAGGCAATATGTTTCGAAGACAGATTATACCGGTTGTATTATTGTTGTCAGTATTGGCAATATTTAATGGGTGCTCAAAAAAAAGTCCGGCTGTAGCCTATATTGGAAGTAAAGAGGTAATAAGGCTTGATGAGTTTAACAGGGATTTTTTAAGAAGCAAATCTTTACAGGATGCAGAGAATGCAAGCCTTGAAGAGAAAAAGAATTTTTTAAATCGACTGATTGACAACAGACTTTTGATTATTGGGGCACAGGAAGCAGGAATGGATCAGGATTCTGTTGTAAAATCAAGAGTCGACGGTTTTATAAAAGGAAAGATGATACAAAAACTTTATGACATTGAGGTGGCTGATAAAGTTATTAAGGAGAGAGATATAAGGGATTTGTATGCCAGGCTTTCAAAAGAAGCTACAGTAAGGATGATTTTTGTTAAAAGACCGAGTGATAACAGTGTTGAGAAAATTGAAGAGGCAAAAGATAAAATTAACAAAGCTCTTCAGAGAGTTCGGAATGGAGAAGATTTTGCTCAGGTTGCAAGAGAAATGTCAGACGACCCCTCTTCAAGAGAAAGAGGCGGATTGATAAAAAGTATGACCTGGGTAAGAAAAGATGATCCTATACGCAAAGCTGTTTTTTCATTACAGGAAGGCCAGATCTCAAATGTTTTGGATGAACGCCAAGGGTATTTCATATTTAAACTGGAAAAATTAAAACGAATCAAACAAGAGCCTTATAAAAATGCAAGGAAACAGTTAAGGCAGCGTCTTATTTCAGCCAACAGATCAAAACTTTCTTCTGTCGCAAAAAAATACTTAAGGGATGCAAAAGCATTTTATATGACTGCATGGATTGATTCTTCATTAAGGAAGTTTTCAGAAGCTGTTGCCCCCTATGCAAAATCAAACAGAGCTGCTATGGTTGATTCAATGGAGAGACTGCCAAAAGATATAAAAAATATGATTTTGGTAAAATGTGTTGATCAGGACTTTACAGTACAGGATTTTATAAACAGAGTAAAGATTACTCCCTTAAGAAAAGAGCTGGTAATAAGCAGACCAGAGGGAATTCAGCTTGCTATAGACGGATGGCTTACTCAGGACGCTCTTGTATATCAGGCGAAAAAGAAAAAGCTTCACAAGGATCCGGAGATACTAAAATCTGCAGAGCAGCAGAAGAGAAGCGAAATGTCCAAGCGTTTTCTCGGTGAAGTTATTTATAAAGATCTTTCCGTATCAGATAAAGAAATAATGGATTTTTATAATAAGCACAAAGAAGATAAATACTTTACTCCGGAGAAAGCAAAGGTCCAGGAAATTATGCTGACAGATAAGGATCTGGCGGATAAAATTGCAAAAAGAGCCAAACGGGGTGAAAATTTTACAAGGCTTGTAAAAAAATATTCTGAAAGAAAAAGATACAAGGAGAAAAATGGTATAATTGATTATTTCCCGAAAGGAAGCTGGGGTGCAATAGGAGCAGAGGCGTTTAAGCTGAAAAAAGGAGAGATAAGCGGCCCTATAAAACTGGGCAACAGATATTCTATAATTAAACTTCTGGATAAAAAGAAAAGAGAGATTAAACCTTTAAAGGAAGTTTATGACAGAGTAAGGCGGGATGTACAAAATGAAAAGCGCCGCGATCTGAAAGAGAGGTGGCTGTCAAACAAGAGATCAGAATTGGGAGTAAAAATAAATGAACCGGTTCTTGCTGTTGCGTTTAAGTAAAATTAATATTTTTTGCCCGGTAATTTTAGTTGTTTTTCTGCTTTTTTCCTGTTCAACTAAAGACGGCAGTGATATTGTTGCACAGGTGGATGGTTCTGTATTGACCAGGGCTCAATTGAAAAAACAGATTGAAAGACTTGGATTAAGGCAGGATCAGGAACATGAATTTGTTGAAAAATGGATAAATGACCAGCTTCTTTATCTTGAGGCAAAAAGGCAGGGTTTTGATAAATCAAAAGATCTTCGGGAAGAACTTGAGCGTGTAAAGAAGGAATTTATGATTCAAAAGCTGCTTGAAAAAACATATGCTGAAAAAATCAAGGTGACCGAAGAAGAGATAGCATCTTATTATCACAATAATATGGATCTTTTTAAGGTTAATGAAGACGAGGTCAGAATTCAGCATATTCTTACTAAAACCAGAGCTGAGGCAGGTTTAGCAATGAAGGAGATAAAAGCTGGCAAGGCATTTAAGGATGTTGCCAAAGAGAGATCAATAGGTCCTTTTGCCGGACACGGAGGAGACATTGGCTTTTTTACTAAAAAAGATGTTATCCCGGAAGTGGCAAGATATGCTTTTCGTATTCCGGAAGGCAGTCTTTCTCCGATTTTTAAAAGTGTGCACGGATACCATATTTTAAAGGTCCTTAAAAAACGTAAAAAGGGCTCCATTAAAGATCTCGATGATATTCGTGACGAAATTGCACAGCGAATCAGAGTTACAAAAGAAAGATCCGTATATTATGATTTACTGTTTCAACTTCAGCACAGCGAGAAAATCTCAATTAATGTTCCCGGAAAAGCCGGAGATACATCGGGAAAAATAACAGAAACCAATAATTAATGGACAGGGTTATGAAAGTATCGGACAAAATAAAGCTTGTATTTTTGTTTCTTTTGTTTTTGACTGTTACAGGAATACAGGCGCAGCAGGTTCTTGATGGTGTTGTTGCTATTGTAGGAGAAGAAATAATTCTGAAAACAGAACTTCTTCAGGCATCACAGGCCTTTGCAATACAGATGAATATTAATCCCCAGCAGCAGCCTGACAGATTTGAAAAAATTAAAAGGGATGTACTTAAGAATCTTATAACTGAAAAAGTTCTTCTTTACAAGGCAAAAAAAGATACAATTACAGTTGAAGATCAGCAGGTTGATGCAGCTCTTGAGGACAGAATAAAGCAGATGATTCAACAGTTAGGATCAAAAGAAAAAGTTGAATCTTATTTTGGTAAGAGCATCAATCAGATTAAAAATGACTACAGGGAAGATATTAAAAAGCAGCTTATTGCTCAAAAAGTGCAGCAGCAAAAACTGGCAGGCTTAACAATTTCCAGAAGAGAAGTTGAACAGTTTTACAATACAATGAAAGACAGTCTTCCCCAAATGCAGAATATGGTAAAAATCGCACATATCTTGATGGATGTAAGATCTCAGGGTGCTGCGAAACAGGCAGCTGAAAAAAAGCTTAGAGATATAAGGCAGAAGATATTAAAAGGCGCATCTTTTGCAGATATGGCCTCGCTTTATTCAGAAGATCCTGGTACTGCACCTAATGGCGGGGATCTTGGTTATATTGAACGGGGTACTCTTTATAAATCATTTGAAGATCCGGCCTTTAGCATGAAACCAGGTGAAATATCCGACATTATTGAAACTCCTATTGGTCTTCATATAATTAAAGTTGAAGATAAAAAGGAAAACCGTGTAAGAGTTAGCCATATTCTGATTCGTCTGAGCGCAACTAAAGATGATGAAAAGTATATAATTGAGAAATTAAAAAATATCCGCAGACAGGCTGTGGAAGGCAGGAAAACATTTGCAGAACTTGCAAAAGAGTATTCTGTTGATGAGTCAACAAAGAACAACGGAGGAGAACTTGGCTGGCTTCCTGTTGGACAGCTTCAGATTCAGGAATTTGTCAATGCAATAGATACATTAAACGTTGGAGAAATCAGTATGCCTTTTAAAACCGATTACGGATATCACATTGTAAAGCTTGAAGAAAAACAGGAGAGCAGAAAACTTAATTTAAAGGATGATTGGGACAGAATCAGGGAATGGGCTCTTAATGTTAAAAGGCAGAAAGTTTTAAATGCATGGGTTGAGAGAATTAAAAAGGATCTGTATATTGAAATAAAGGAAGATATGATTTAATAGTCTGTTCGGGTTTAAAATTTTAGCCCTCTGCATTAATTTTTTGCAGGGGGTTTTTATAAATTGGCCATATAAGTAAAATGTGTAGTTTTGTTAACATTTTTTGTTTAAAGACAAAAAACTTAATTGACGGCCGGATTTTAAACGGATTTATTAAACGGCCTTTAAAAAATGTTCATAATACAGCAAAAAGAGCAATATGTTTTCCGCTGGTTTTTACAGGTGTTTAAGGTGCGATTTAAAATAAAAATTGTTATACTGTAAAGTCAAAGTATCTTGACTTTTTGTGCAATTCTTGTTATACTAATTAGCTATAGTTTTATGTTGTTTTATTTTATAGTTGGTTTTAATTGTTGAACTTGTTTTTTAATATTAACTGATTTGCGAGGGAATAGGTTATGGAAAAAAGAGATTTACATAAGAAAGTGGCAGGATTACCAGATGAGCATGTTCCCGGACTCCAGGACGACTGGTGGACAGATATTTCACCTGATTTATGGAGGTCCCACGGCAGTTTTCTTGTTGATATTTCCGGAGAAGAGTACCTTGATTTCTTCGGGTTTCTTTCTACTGCACCTGTAAGTTATAATCATCCGAGATTGAGAGACAAGTCTTTTTTAGATCGTTTGGCTAAAGCATCTTTTTACAGACCTTCCCTTGCGGATTTCTGGACAGAAGAGCTTGCAGAATTTATTGACTCATTAAGAAAATACGGAACGCCTGAATATCTTCATCACTATTTTCTTATTGACGGCGGAGCTCTTGCAGTTGAAAATGCATTAAAGGCCGCTTTTGACTGGAAAGTAAGAAGAAACATTGAAAAAGGCCTTATTACTTCAGATCCTGTTGAAGAAAAGCAGCCTCTTGGAACCAAGGTAATATCATTTGAATCTGCATTTCACGGAAGATCGGGCTATACTCTGTCTCTTACCCATACAAACGATCAGAGAAAATACAAATATTTCCCCAAATTTGACTGGTACAGGGTTGAACCGCCTGTAATGTTTTTCAAAAATGACGGTGCAGTAGCTAATCCTCAGGAAGTTGCGGAAAAAGAAAAAAAATCAATAGAAGAAATATCGTCCATTCTTGAAAAAAACGGTGATGATGTTGCGGCTATTATTATTGAGCCTGTTCAGTGTGAAGGAGGAGACAGGCACATGCCTACATCATTTTTTGTGAATTTAAGAAGGTTGTGTGATGAACACGACGTACTGCTTATTTATGATGAGGTACAGACAGGTTTTGGAACCACAGGAAAAATGTGGGGGCATGAGCATTTTGGATTTGACGCAAAACCTGACATGATTGCTTTTTCAAAGAAAAGCCAGGTAGGCGGTGTAATGGCCAACCATGACAAGTTTGCAAGATTTGACAGTAATGTTTTTTCCAATAATGACGGAGGGAAAAGCAGGCTGAATTCAACGTGGGGAGGTCATCCTACAGATATGTTAAGAGGAGCTGAATTTCTTAAAATAATAAATGAAGAAAATCTGCTGGATAATGCAGGGAAAATGGGACAAAAGCTCCTTGAAGGTATAAGGAATCTGTGTGCAAAATACAGCAATATAATTGAAAATCCGCGTGGAAAAGGGATGCTTCTGGGTTTTGATATGGTTGATCCGGAAAAACAATCAGAATTGTGGTCTGCAATGAAACAGGAAAAGCTGCTTGGACTGACATGCGGTACACGCACAATCAGATTCAGACCGCATCTGGATTTAACAGAAAGTGATGTATCTCTTGGACTTGAAAGACTTGAAAAGGCTTTGAAAAAACTGGCCTGATGGCAGAAACAGTAAAAACCGCAGGAGTTCTTTATATTGTAAGTACTCCAATCGGGAATTTGGAAGATATAACATTAAGGGCTCTGAGAGTATTAAAAGAGGCCGATATAATTGCAGCAGAAGATACAAGGCATACGGGTCTTCTTCTTAAGCATTTTGATATAAAGAACAGGATTGTAAGCTACCACGATCATAACAAAGAGAGAAGCGGACCAAGGCTTATAGAAAGACTTCTGCAGGGAGAAAATATTGCAGTTGTTTCCGATGCAGGCACGCCGGGAATTTCAGATCCTGCTTTTTATCTCGTAAGGCTTGCTAAGGAAAATTCCATTACAGTTTCGCCTGTGCCCGGACCTTCTGCTTTGATTTCCGGGTTGGTTGTATCCGGGCTGCCTACAGACAGGTTTGTGTTCGAAGGATTTCTTCCGGTAAAAAAGAACAGAAAAACAAGGCTTAACAACCTGGCAGAAGAAGATAGAACCATTGTTCTTTATGAATCACCATACAGGCTTCTTAAGACGCTCAAAGACTTAAAGGAGACTTTAGGTAACAGGAAAGTGGCTGTATGCAGAGAATTAACAAAGAAGTTTGAAGAAATTGTTAGTAGTACGCTTGATGAAGCATTTCAGTATTTTTCGTCAAAAAGTGTACGAGGAGAATTTGTATTAATTATTCAAGGGAATAAAATAAAAAAATGAATAAAATATTTGATACAAAACCGATACCACCGGCTTTTGAAAAATTTTTCTATTCCGCAATTGACCCTATTGTGAAGGTTGCAACAAAGCTTAACATACATCCCAATACATTTACGACTTTCAGCTTTTTTCTGGGAGCTGCTGCTTCTTTTTTCGCAATAACAGGCAATTTACGTATTTCTGCTTTATTTATTTTATTATCAGGTTTGTGTGATGCACTTGACGGTCGTCTTGCCAGAAACAGCGGTAAAGTCACAAAATTCGGTGCTCTTTATGATTCGACTCTTGACAGATATTCTGAGGTGTTGTTTTTTTTCGGGCTTGCATATTTTTTCATTATACACAACTGGTATTTAACAGCTGTAGCAGTGGCAATTGCCTTGGGCGGATCTTTAATGGTGAGTTATGTAAGAGCAAGAGCAGAAGGCCTTGGCTTTGATTGTAAGGTAGGAATCCTTCAGAGAGCCGAAAGACTGCTGCTTTTGGGAATAGGCGGATTAATCCATATGAAAGCCCTTGTTGTTTCAATCTGGATTGTTGCTGCTTTGTCAAATTTTACAGCAGTACAGAGAATAGTTCATGTGTGGAAACAGGATAAAGCACATGGGTTATCTGAAAAATAGAGTTTTTTGAAAGGAGAAGAAAGATGTACCGGCAGATACTTCGTGCTAAAATACAGAGAGCACGTGTGACTGGTGCTGACCTTAATTACGAAGGAAGCATTACAATAGATCTGGACTTGATGGATGCAGCGGGAATTTTACCTTATGAAAAAGTACATGTGTTAAATATTTCCAATGGAGCCAGAGCTGAAACTTATGTTATTACAGGAGAAAGAGGTAAAGGCGAGATTATTATGAACGGTGCAATTGCCAGACTTGTCCAGGTTGGCGATGATGTAATAATCCTGGCATATGCAAGCTGTACCGAAGAGGAAGCAAAAGACTTAAAGCCAAAAATAGTTCTTGTTAACGAAAAGAACAAAATTAAAGAAATTTTATAATATATTTTTACAGGAGGATATTGTGTCAAATTCAATAGAAATTCAGGAGCCTAAGGGAAAGCTTGGTGTTTTGATTCCAGGTCTGGGGGCAATAGGTACAACTTTTGTTGCAGGTGTTGAATCAATTTTAAGAGGTTATTCTTTGCCGTATGGCAGTTTAACCCAGATGGGTACAATCAGGCTGGGTAAGAGAACGGAAAACAGGGTACCGGCAATTAAAGATTTTGTACCTATCTCAGACATGAAAGATTTGGTTATCGGTGGATGGGATATTTTCCCTGATAATGGTTATGAAGCTGCAAAAAAGGCCGGAGTGTTAAAAGAGAGCGATATCGAAAGGGTAAAAGACAGATTAGAACAGCTTAAACCAATGAAGGGTGTTTTTGATAATAAGTATGTAAAAAAGCTGCACGGAACCTGGATCAAAGAAGGCAAAACAAAAATGGATCTTGCAGAGCAGCTTATGGATGATATCCGCAATTTTAAGGAAAAAAACAATGTTGACAGAATTGTTATGGTGTGGTGTGCATCAACAGAAATATTTTTAAAGCAGGATCCTGTACACCAGAGCATAGACGCCTTTGAAAAGGGATTAAGGGAAAATAATGATGCAATACCTAACTCCATGATATATGCTTATGCTGCATTAAAAAGCGGTATTCCTTTTGCAAACGGTGCTCCGAATTTAACAGTTGATGTTCCTGTGATGATGGACCTTGCAAAGGAGAACGGAATACCAATAGCAGGAAAAGACTTCAAAACAGGCCAGACATTGATGAAAACCATTCTTGCGCCAGGCTTAAAAGCAAGACTTATCGGTCTTAACGGCTGGTTTTCAACTAACATTCTTGGCAACAGGGACGGAGAAGTTCTGGATGATCCCGAATCATTTAAAACAAAGGAAGAATCCAAACTTTCTGTATTAGAGTACATTCTACAGCCGGATAAATATCCTGATCTGTACAAGGATTTTTATCATAAGGTAAGAATAAATTATTACCCGCCGCGGGGAGACAATAAAGAAGGATGGGATAATCTTGATATTTTCGGATGGATGGGTTATCAAATGCAGATTAAGGTTGATTTCCTCTGCAGAGATTCTATTCTTGCCCCACCAATAGTGCTGGATCTGATTTTATTTATGGATCTTGCAAAGAGAGCCGGAATGAGCGGAATTCAGGAGTGGTTGTCATTCTATTTTAAGAGCCCCATGACAGCACCGGGGCTTTACCCTGAACATGATCTGTTTATTCAGCTGATGAAACTGAAAAACACATTAAGACATATGAAAGGCGAGGAACCCATTACTCATCTTGGGTTGGAATATTACGATTGAACAAGCACATTTATTCAATTTTAAAGACTTCTCTGCCTGCTGCACTTGACCTTGCGTCACAACCGATTATGTGGTTGATAGAAGCTGTTTTTATTGGAAGGTTAAGTGCAGCTGCACTTGGAGGTGTTGGTTTTGCCCTGCAGATTATTTTGGTTACCATTACAATTCTGCTGACTTTTGTAATGGGAGCGTCAATTCTTATTAACAGAGAGCTAGGGTCAAATAATCACTGGGAAGCAAATCATATTGTAGGCCAGACCATTATGGTAAGTTTTATTCTGGCCGTTCCTGTTGGCCTGTTGTGGTATTTCGGGTCTCCGCTTATATTCAGAATTATTAATGAACATGCCACACAGTCAATTTCAGGAATAGATTCCGGCGTTAAATATCTGCAGCTTATAGCGCTTTTTTCGCCTGTGCTGATTCCTAATTTTATTGCAGTAAGCTTAATACGGGGAGCAGGCGATACACATGTTTCAATGGTTATTAATTTAACCATGAATATTGTTAATCTTGTTTTAAGTCCGATTCTGATTTACGGTCTTTTCGGTTTTCCGCGGATGGAGGTAAAAGGCGCTGCAATAGCAATGGGTATTGCACATACGCTCGGTTTCATAATGACTTTTATAAATTTAAGGAGAAAAAGATCAACACTTTTTCTTTCGTTCAGGGAACTTACAACGCCCAATTTAAAAAGTTTTAAGCAGCTTTTTAAGGTTGGTTTACCAACAACTGTAGAGCAGATGGTTTGGTCCGGTGGTATGCTGATTGTAACCGGATTTGTAGCAATGATGGGTATTACACAGCTTGCCATACATCAGCTTTTTGCAAGGATGCAGGCAGTTCTTTCTATGATTTACATGGGATTCAGCCTGGCTGCAATGTCCCATGTAGGGAAAAATATAGGAGCTAATGATCCATTACTGGCCCAGAAAACAGGCAGAGTCACAAGGAGAATAGTTCTCTTGCTTGGAGTTATTATACTTATAGTGCTTGTAGTTTTTTCGGGTCCGATTCTTCATCTTTTCATAAGAAAAGAAGATGCTGTAATAGCAAATTTTGGATTCAGAACAGTATTTATTATTTTTGCACTGGTCCAGGTGCCAAAGGCTCTTAACGGTGTTATCAGCGGAAGTCTGAGAGGCGCAGGAGAAATTCAGTGGTTGATGTGGTTGAATATTATTACTGTTCTTATATTTGAGGTAGGGGTAAACTGGGCAGGCGCTTTTATTTTTAAATTCGGTCTTGCAGGTATATGGGCGGTTCAGTTTATAGATGAATCAGTAAAAGCATATGTTAATAAAAAGCGATTTAATGACGGAACCTGGCAGGTAAAGTTAATCAAATAACAAAGAATTGTATGGAAGATTTTAAAGGATATTTAATAACTTTTGAAGGTATAGACGGTTCAGGTAAAAGTGTTCAGGCCCAAAGACTGTATAATAACTTAAAGAAACAGGGGCTTGATCCTCTTCTTATAAGGGAACCCGGCGGTACTGAAGTATCTGAAAAAATAAGAGATATTCTGTTGTTAAGTGAAAGAGGAAGCGTGAGCCCTGTTACAGAACTTATGCTTTATGAAGCTGCGAGAGCGGAACTGGTCAGCAGGATAATTTTTCCTGCATTAAAAGATGGCAGGGTGGTAATTTCCGACAGATTTACAGATTCGACAGTTGCTTATCAGGGGTTCGGAAGAGGCCTTGATATTGATTTGATTGAACAGATTAATTTTTTTGTTTGCAGACAGATTAAACCGCATTTAACCATTATTCTTGATATAACACTGGAAGAGTCTCTTCGCAGAAGAAACAGCATTTCTAAAAAAGAGGACAGAATAGAAAAAGAGACAAGCGATTTTTTTAGCGCTGTAATTACCGGATATAAGAGCATTGCAGATTCCGATACAAACAGAGCTGTGCTCTTTGACGGGAGCCTTCCTGTTGATAAACTGGAACAAATGATTTTTGAGCGGGTTAAACAAACAATAAGTTTATAAAACCCCAGATTTTGTAAAAGGAATTATCGTTTCAACATGAAAGGGATAAACATGAAACGAATTAACAAAACAACAAGCAGGGCAATATTAGTAAGTATAGTTATAATTTCTTTCTTTTCCTTAAACAATATTGCACACAGTTCTGATATTTACAGAATTATTTCCAAAAACTTAACTGTTTTAGGGGAAATTTACAAAAGAATCTCAACCAGTTATGTTGATAAAATAGATCCTGATAAATTTTTTAAAGCAGGCATTCAGGGAATGCTCAACACCCTTGATCCTTATACAACCTATATTGAGCAGGAAGATAAAAGCCAGCTTGAAATAATTACAGACGGAAAATACGGCGGTGTTGGAATGCTTCTTCAGTACAGAAACAATATTGTAACTGTTGCAGAACCTCCTTTTCTGGGAACACCTGCAGCAAGAGCAGGGATAAGAGAAGGAGATAAAATCATCAAGGTTGACAGTTTATGGACAAAGGATCTGGGTTTCAGTAAGACAAGTGCGCACATAAGAGGACCTGCAGGATCTGAAGTTACATTGACAATTAAAAGAGAGGGAGAAACCGGATTTTTAAAATTTACTCTTGTCAGAGAACAGATCAAGGTTGTTGATCTTACTTATGCAGGAGAAATTAAAGACGGTGTTGCATATCTTAAACTTACCCGTTTTTCCAGAAATGTAGGCCAGGATATTGCAAAGGCAATTCATAATATAGGACAGGAAAATATTAATGCTCTTATTCTTGACTTGCGGTCAAATCCCGGCGGAATGTTAAAATCAGCTGTGGACGTAGCAGATCTGTTTCTTCCAAAAGGGAAAGTTATAGTAACTACAAAGGGAAGAGTAAAACAGTCAAACAGAAAATTTGTTTCATTCAGTGATCCGGTTTACGGTGAAAAACCCCTTGTTATCCTGGTAAACGGATTAAGCGCATCAGCTTCTGAGATTGTGGCAGGAGCAATTCAGGATCATGATCGCGGTGTTGTAATAGGAGATACAACATTTGGCAAGGGTCTTGTTCAGACATTGTTCCCCATGTCCAGAGAGGCTGCATTAAAAATCACCACAGCCAAATATTACACACCGAGCGGCAGATGCATTCAGAAACGGCATTATTCATCGTGGGAAAAAACAGATTCCGATTCAACAAAGCATTTTTATACTGACAGCCACAGACAGGTTGACGCAGGCGGCGGCATAGCCCCTGATGTATATGTTGCACCAAGGCTCATAAGTGATTATACAGTTGAGCTTAGACGAAAATCTATGTTTTTTAATTTTGCGGTTCATTATGCAAACACTGTAAAAGAGATTAATCCTGATGTTAAGATTACTCCGGAAATAATCAGAAGTTTTAAAGATTATCTGAAACAGAAGTCCTTTGTTTATGAAATGCCGGTTGAGAGGCATCTTAAAGCTCTTCGTAAAAGAGCTTTGGCGGATAAACTTGGGACTGAATTAATTTCAAAAATAGATAATCTGAATAAATCATTGGACAATTCAAAAGATAAACTTTTTGATGCAAGCTTAAATGATATAAAGCTGATTTTAAGAC
>QNDG01000008.1 GCA_003645915.1 Candidatus Zhuqueibacterota bacterium
TTATCTATTGCCATAAAATACGCAATTTTTTCTTCGGGATCTTCCAGACTGTCGAGAAGAAGAACTGCTCCTGTCTGAGCCATAGCCTCTACAATAAGAACACCCGGCATAATAGGATGACCCGGAAAATGTCCTTGAAAGAAATGTTCGTTAATTGTTACGTTTTTAACACCTGTCACTTCTTTGCCTGGCTCCAAATCAACAATTTTATCAACCAGTAAAAACGGATATCTGTGGGGAAGAATATTCTGAATTGCCAGATTATCAAGCACAACACCCTTTTTAACTGCCTTTTTCTTATATTTACTTGTAATTTTTTTCTTTTTATAAATCTGCCTTATCTTTTTTACAAGCTCTACATGTGCCGCATGCCCCGACCGGGCTGCCATTACATGAGCTTTTACAGGCATACCAAGAAGAGCAAGATCTCCTATTAAATCCAGAGTTTTGTGTCTTACAGGTTCATTATAAAACCTCAGTTCAATACCGCCGAGAATACCATTTGTCCCGCGAACAACTTTTTCATCTATACCAAATCTTCCTGCAAGATTTTTTAATTCTTCATCACTTAAGTCTCTGTCAATAATAACAACCGCATTGTTTAAACTTCCCCCCTGGATTAATCCCTGATCATGAAGTTCTTCCACTTCATGCAGAAAACAAAATGTCCGGGCAGGAGCAAACTCTTTAACAAATTCTTCCGAAAGAGAGTACATTGACGTATATTGAGTGCCAAGAGCAGGATTTCTGTAATCCACCATGAATGTAATTCTGAAATCATCGGAAGGAAAGACCACCATGTCAACACCATTCTTTTCATTAGTATAAACAATGGTCTCATCAATTTCAATATATTCCTTCGGAGCATCCTGTTCTTCAAACCCGGCTTCCTGAAGAATCTCAACAAAAGGCATGGCGCTTCCGTCACCTACAGGTGGTTCATTGGAATCGAGCTCAATAATAATATTGTCAATCTCAAGACCGTAAACTGCGGCAAGAACGTGCTCAACCTGTCTGATTAAAACATCTCCTTTGCCCAGAGTTGTATCTCTGGAATTGTCAATAACATTGTCAATATCAGCAAGAATTTCAGGATTTCCCTCAACATCCATTCGCTTAAATACAATACCAGTGTTTGGGTCTGCAGGTTTAAAAACTGCTGTTGTCTTATTCCCGGTATGAAGCCCTGTTCCACTTATAGATACCGGCTTTTTAATAGTTCTCTGGTATGTTAACATTTAGTCACTCTTCTTTTGATTTTTTTTCAACTCTTCTACTTCTTTTTTCAGCTCTGTAAACTGCTTAAGAAGGTCTGGTAATTTTCTCAATGCACCCTGCCTTCTGAACTCTTCTCTGGAAAGTGCTGCAGGGTATCCGAAAATTGTAACATTATCCGGAAAAGATTTGCTTACTCCTGACTGAGCCATTACTGCCGAATTATTCCCCAACGAAAGGTGCCCGGCAAATCCGGCCTGTCCTCCGATTCTCACATAATTACCGATTTTTGTACTGCCGGAAAGGCCGGCTTGTGCGGCAATTACCGTGTGCTCACCTATTATACAGTTATGTGCCACCTGGACAAGATTGTCAATCTTTGTTCCTTTTTTAATTCTGGTTTCACCCATAGTAGCTCTGTCAATAGTAGAATTTGCTCCAATCTCAACATCATCTTCTATTACAACTGTCCCAATCTGAGGGATCTTATGATAAATCCCCTGATGAAAAGCAAAACCAAATCCATCACTGCCAACAACAACACCATTATGCAGAACCACTCTGTCTCCGATTCTCACTCCGTTCCGCAGACTGACAAGAGGTCTTAAAAGACAATCTCTGCCTATTACAACATCCTCTTCAATAACAACACCGGGCATAACAATTGTATTATCGCCAATTGTACAATTATCTCCGATAAAAACATTGGCACCGATTGCTGTGTTTTTACCAAGTTTAACATTTCTGCCTACTACAGCTGTTTTGTGAACACCCGGTTCAATCTGTATTTTCTCTGTGTGGAACATAAGAACAACCTGCAAAAAAGCAAAATATGGATCATCTGCTTTGATTACAGGTTTTTCTCCGGTATGTTCAACATCTTTCCCGATAATAACAGCGGAAGCACCTGATGTTTCCAGATATTTTAAATATTTGGGATTTGCCAGAAAAGTAATTGTTCCTTTTTGAGCCTCTTCAATCTTAGCTACATCTTCAATTACAATCTGTCCGTCGCCAATCAGCTCGCCGTTTACCTTCTCTGCAATTTTTCCCAGAATAATGCCCATATCTATTTTCCGCTGGTCTTTGCAGGCTGGTTCTTTTTCAGCTCTTCAAGAAGTTTATCCGTAAGATCGTATTTATCTTTTGCATAAAGAACATTCCCTGCAATTGTATCAAAAATATAGTCAAAACCTTCATCTTTACCGATTTTATGAATTGTCTCGTTAATTGTCTGAATTACCGGCCCCATAAGCTCCTGCTGGCGCTTAAAATATTCGCCCTGCTGTCCCCATTTTTCATTCTGATACTGCTGGATTTTTAAATAAAGAGCCTCAATTTCCTGGGTTTTTTCTTTCTTTTTTGCATCACTTAACAACAGACTCTGCTGCTGCAGCTTTTCCTGAAAATCCTTAAACTGCTGCTGCATCTTCTGAAGTTCCTGTCCCCACTTATTACTCTCTGCTTCAAGCTTTTTTGACGCATCAATTGCTGCCTGATAATTTTGTAAAACTTTTTCCGAATTGATATAACCGATTTTTAACTGTGCAAACGCACCTGCAGCAAAACTCAGTACGAATGCTGCAATAACTATTAATACATTTCTCGCTTTAATCACATTTCCCTCCTGTTTTGAATCTTAATTGTACTTATTTAGGATTATATCCCCGTTTCTGTGTTTTAAAATCCTCTTCCGAACACAAACTGCGGTTTCCACTGCCCGTATTTTCTTCCGTACTGATCAATCTGATCAAAACCGTAAGCATAATCAAATCCCAGCATTCCAACCATAGGCATAAATATTCGGGCACCTATACCCACAGACCGTCTTAAATTAAAAGGATCCGTATGTGAAAGATCAAACCATGTATTCCCCGCTTCTGCAAACAAAAGTCCAAACATCATTGGATTTGAAAGCATCGGGAACCTAAGCTCAATAGTTGTTTCAAACATTGTTCTTCCGCCTGCTCTGATTCCTCCTCCTGCAAGAGGATCATCATAACCTCTTAAAGGTATTGATCTGGACATTCCGCTTCCGCCGATAAAAAAGTAATCGAGATATGGTATGCCTTTGGAATTCCCGATCTCACCCATTGCACCTACCTGCACTCTGGTAAGAAGAATCAGTTTTGGAATAAATGTTGGATAAAAGAATTCAGCCTTGAAAATATGTTTGTGGTATCCTACGTTACCGCCGAAAAGCCCTCCTGTAACCTCTGTTGAAAGGCTTACTCTTGATCCCATTGTCGGGAATTCCGGATGATTCAGGCTGTTTCTTGATATAATCTGCGTAATTCCGCTGGTTGTTAAAGGCCAGTCTTCATTTACAATATTATTGGGATTTAATTCTTTATAATAATCACTAAAATCACCAAGTTCAGTTTCATCTATTCTGTAAATCCAGTCTCCTCTGAAATAGTTGTCAGGCCAGCTGAATCTGCGCCCCAGACGGATTGAAAAACCTCTTGTCTTTTGGCTGTAACCAATATAGTAGGGATCTCTTTTTGTATCATAAATTGACAAGCCGATTAATGTAGGAGTATTCATAAACCACGGCTCTGTAAAACCAAGATTAAAAGACCTGTAGTACTGGCCGAAATTCCAGTTTAAAGACAAAATCTGCCCGTTTCCAAAAAGGTTATTCATGCCCAGTCCTACACTTCCAATCAGCCTGTCAAGTTCGCTCCAGCCGGCTGAGAGGTTTGCAGTATCTGTTGATTTTTCTTCCACTTTAAAAGAAAGATCCATTTCCTTATCATTTACAGGCAGAACATTAGGTACTACATTGGAAAAATAATTAAGGACCATCAGATCTCTCTGGCTTCTCATTAAAAGCTCTTTACTGAACACGTCACCTGGCCTTATTCTCAACTCTCTCCGAATCACCCTGTCCTTTGTTCTTGTATTTCCGGAAATCAGTATCTGTCTGATTTTTACAGGTTCGCCTTCATTTATAACAAAATGAATATCAAGAGTATCACCACTTCTTAAAGTCTCCTTGGGGTTTATCTGGGCAAAAATATACCCCTTGTCGTAATATGCCCCGCCCACCTTTTCACTTATGGATTCCTGAAAAGCTTTTTCACTGAACACATCTCCTGATTTAAATTTTAAAAGAGGAGTAAGTTCTTCATCCTTAAAAATCGTATTTCCTTCCCATGAAATATTACCTATGTAATAACACTTACCCTCTCTTACCCATAAATCAATAAACATGTCCTTTTTTGTTTTATCGTAGTACAGCGAATCTTTTACTATTTCAGCGTCTCTGTATCCGTTGTTTCTGTAAAAGTCTACAACTTTTTCCTTGTCTTCCTCATATTTGTCTCTTTTAAAATCTGCGCCTCTCCACCATGTATCTTCTTTGGTCTTTTTCATCTGTTTTTTCAGTTTGCCATCTGTAAAAACAGTATTTCCAAAAAATCTTATTCTTCTGATCTGTACTTTTTCACCCTCTTTTATTTTAATCTGGAGAACCGCTCTGCCTTCTTTTTCAGCTTTGAAGGTACTTGTTTCTATTGATGCCAGTGTGTAGCCTTTTTCATAATATTTTTCCAGAAGACGCTGTTTTGCCTCTGAAATCTGGGTTGCATTTAGTACCTGGCCTCTGAAAAAACCGACTTCCTTTTCTATGTCCGCTTTTTTAAGTTTCTTATTCCCTTCAATCACAAGCCGTTCAAGTCTGGGATATTCCTCAACCTTTATAGTAAGAAAGATCCCCTTTGCAGTCTGCTTGTCAAGAACAATCCTGATATCAGAAAAAACTCCAAGTGCCCACAGCTGTTTAACTGCATGCTGGATATCTTCCCATGTAACAACACTTCCCTCTTTCAAACCCGAACTCATTTTAACTACCACAGGTTCGGAAGTAACTACTCCCTCAACAGACAAGCCAAGCAACGTACCAATACTGGTCTGCTGGGCACTAACCGGTACAGAAACCGCAATCATACAAAAAATAACAGAAACAATTATAATCCGATACTTCAAAATTTAGTCCTCCCGATATAACCTATAATAATACAAAAAATATTTCTTATTGTAAAGAATAAAATTTTACATCTTAAAACGGGAAGATATGCCTTAACCATACTTTTCTATCTTCCCTTCTGTCAGAAAGCAACTGACTGTCGTATGTATATTCAAATTCCAGGAACAGATCAGGCCTTAAAGTAAATTCAAGAGACAACGCATGTCTGAAACCAATACCATGTGTCATATAGCTCTGATAATAAGGTTCGTTCTGGACCTGCCCTGTGTAAGTGATAAAGATACCCGGGCCGAGATATTTGCCGAGAGTCCACCTGGTGCTTCTAAGCAGAAATTTAGGATCAAACTGCGGCACATTCATTGATCTTATCTGAAAGAGATTCCTGCTGAACATGGAAGAAAATCTTACTACATCCAGACCAAAATGTCTTCTTATTCCCCGTTCTATAGGCCGGAAAATAGGTCTGAAAATAAAATTCTCAACCTGTGTGCCCAGTGCATCGTAAACTCTGTCTTTTATGTCTGCTGTTGAATACCCAAGCGCAGCCATAAGATCTGCTTCTGACCTTCCAAGATTCGGATTATCCGTAGAAAATTTAAAATGTATATTTTCCCACAATCCGCCTCTCTTTTCAATACCAGTTTCTCTGTCCTGGGAAGCAATTACTATCCAGACTGTTGCAGGCATACCGAGGGAATCTGTAATTGTTGTAAATGCTCTTCCGGAAAGAATGGGCTCACCTGCTTTTCTCGGCAGATCAAATGTTATCTGTTCGGGCCTGAAGTAATGTTCCAGTACTTCCAATCCTCCTTCAGTTGAAATTACATTTCCCCACACTTCAAAATTGTCTGATTCCGGAATACCCTTAACATTAATACCGCCTACTCCGTCCTGCAGTTTCAGATCAACATAAATATTACCGAGAGCAGCACTTACATCTCTTGTGTAATGAACATCCTTTTTCGGGACAACCTGAAGATCCCATCCAACTTTTGCCAGCAATTTATCAATTCCGCCGGTTCCCTGCCCATTTGTTTTCAAAATAGGAAAAGTAAACCTGAAATCATATAATTCCAGTGTACCCATTATTCTCGGATTGGAACTCGGACCTCCTATAACAAAATCGCCACTGTTCTTTCCTTTAAATAACAGTTTCCCTTCAGAGCCCTTTTCCATTAACCCCGGAAGGGACATCCTGACAGGCTTTTCTGTTCTTATTGTTATATTCCCCAGATTGAAGCCCAACTGATCAATACGTAACGGAGGAAGAGTAAGATTTTTATTGTGATTTTCAATCAACAGAGGAGTATTGTAAACATCTGCACTTATCCTGTTAATATGGAAAAACCTCTGCCCGGGTTTCAACTCTGCATCTATGTTGATATTGTTCAGAGATCTGAATATGGAATTTAATTTTATTTTACCTTTACGTATATTAATTTTTGCGCTTCCAATTACCCAGTTTCTGTTGTTTCCGACAAATCTTATACTTGCATCCCCTTGTCCCTTGCCAGTTTTAACAAGCGGAGAAATATCTGTTAACACACCCAGTAAATTCCCTGAAGCATTTACGGATAAATCCAGGTTCCCTGACATAGAATGAGGGATCATTCCTGTAAACTCCCCTCTGAATCCGTCATCCCTGGTTAATTCTCCTTTTTTTAGAAAAAACTCACTTTTTTCAAGTTTATCAAAAGTCTCAAGAGTATCTGTAAAACCAGCATAAAATCTTTTAAAATGCAAAAGTCCTGCTCTGCCGTTTAAAATCTCGACATTTCCCGACACAACAGGTCTTAGTGACTTACCTGCAACATTTATATCCATTATAGCCAGGCCATCAAAATTGTCCGATTTAAATATTGCCTTTGATATTTCTTTAATATATAGTGTATCTGTTCTGAAAGTTCCTGACAAATTTCCGGAAGAATCTCCCTTTGCGGACCCGAAAACAATCCTCTTTTCTCTCCTGTTGACCTTTATACCCGCTTCAACAAATTTACCATGTTCCCAAACAGAGGACAAATGCCCGTCCAATGGGCCGACTTTATTAATATATCCGGAATCAAAATTGAGTGAAAAATGTACATCAGGTTTTATAACAGGTCCTGAAAATTTAAAAGATGAAGTAACAAACCCCGAAAGACTGGGAGGGTTGATAAAATAATCCTTAAGTCGGGAAAAATCCATGTTTTTCAGATTCAGCATAAAAAAGGAAGAATCTGATTTTGAAATATTCAGAATCCCTGATCCGGAAAATCTTTTGCCAATTGAAAGTTTTCTGACATTTAAAACATTGTCAGTATAAGCTACTGACATTTTTGCACTCATAGATTTTCCTGACATATCATATATGTAGGAATTAATTTTAACCTTTTTCTCTTTACCCCATCCTGTGGGCTGTATCTTTAATGTGAAAAATGTCTTATTAAAAGGCCTTTCAATTGACTGACCCTGTGCAGTAACAGCCCATTTTTTGTACGACCCCTCAAATCCCGCGCCAATATGAAGCTTGTTTATTATTCTTTTAAATGCAGTAGGAACCATTGGATAAATCAGATCCGTAATGTCTTCGGAATACAGGCTCCAGTTCGGTTTTTCTCTGAAAGGTTTAAATACAAAACCTGCAACTTTAAAATCCTTACTGGAAGAGATATTCACTTTTAAAGAATCTCTGGAATAGGTTAGCAATGGCAGAACCAGAAGAGTATCCCCTTCATAGGATACGGTTTTTATTTCCCCTTTCACACTGCCTGAAAGACCGGTAAGACGGCCCCTGACATTAACGTCAATTGTGCCTCCGCACTGCTCTAATCTGCCTGCAAGAACAGGATTTATAACAGGTAAAAGGCTTCCTGTTAATCTGGCATTCATGAATGAATTGTATTTATCGTTTGAAAAATCAATACTGCCTCTTAAATCAAATTTCAGATCCTTTTCTCGTGAACCTGAACCTCTGAATGTAAATATACTGTCTTTTAATCCGATTGACATAGTATACTTATTCAGTCCGATACTGTAAATTCCGAAATTGTCTGATTTAAGGCTGCCATGTATGGTTGGATTTGACAAGCTTCCGGTAAGCCGTAAAAAATATGCCGCTTTACCAACTGCGCCATATTTTGAACCGGGCACCGCATATCTGAAAAATTCCGGGATATCAAAATCCGGGCAGGATAGCAGAATATCCCATTTCGGGGAAAAAATATCCCTTGCATTTCCTTTAATTATAAGGCTTGAGCCGTTAAAATTCTGCACGCTGCCGGAAACATAAACAGAATCCCCGAAAAAATCTCCTGTAATGTTAACGCCTTTGTAAATCAGATTAACACCTTTAAATGATAACTCACCCTGTTTAATATAAATATATCCTTTGGGTTCTATGTGCTTTCCAAAATAAAGATCACTTTCAAAATAACCGCCGTTCACTTCCAGATAAGGAGGAAGCACTACACTAAGATCACCATCAGGTTCCACTTTGTCCACTTTTACATGAAAATTCAAAGGCTCCGATTGTTTGAGATCTACTGCACCATTTATGTGCAGATTATTTTTTTCCTTACTGAAAACAGCACCGGTCAGGCGGATAATGGCTGAATCCGCACGTTCTGTTTTTACAAATCCGTCAAGTGAATGCCCCAGTAAAAGCTTCGCTCCTTTTTCATTCTCAATGTATATTTTCGCATCTGTTATAGCAATTCTTTTAATTGTTTCCAGTTCACCTGCCCACTTGTTTGAATTAAATGCCAGAACGGTTTTATTTCCCCCGCTTCCTGACATTTTTTTCCTGTTTCTTCTTATTGTAATAACAGGGCTCTCCATTACAAGTTCATTGGCGATTTTACTTGGAGCAAACCTGTATAGCAAAAGTTTGAAAATATTATACCCGATTCTTACATCCCTGACCTCCAGTGTATAAACCGAATCTTTCGGTACAATAATAACATCTTTAAGCTGCACATTTCTTACTCCTGCCTTTAAATCGCCAATATCGGAACTTGATGCAAGGTATGGCTGCATCTTCTGCAGAATAATAGTTCGGATTTTTTCATTGGCCCTCATAGTGCGCCATGCGCCGTACCATCCAAAAAATACAACGCAGAGCACAATAAACAACACAAGGACCCATTTTCTTGTCTTCATAAATTTCTATCTATATTGATCATCCCATAAATAACTAATTATTTTCTAAACCCGGGAAAATGACAAATTAATAAATAACATTAGAATCTGTCCCCATACAAAACTCCAAAATTTTGAATAATTTTCATGCCGGGTAAAAAAAAGAGGCTTATGCCCCCTTACACACCTCTATAGGAATTAGACGTCCTAATCTGTACTCCGGTTCCCGATTAATCTACTCAGATGGAAATTACTAATAGGTCTTCACTTCAATTGTTCACTTACCTTACCAAAACGCCTCTCTCTTTTCGCATAGCTGATTATGGCCATGTACAGATCATTTTTTGAGAACTCAGGCCAGAAAACATCAGTTATATAAAATTCAGTATATGCAAGCTGCCACAATAAAAAATTGGATATCCGCATCTCACCGCTGGTTCGGATCAGCAAATCAGGATCAGAAATATTTTTTGTATAAAGGTGATCCGAAAATATCTGCCCGTTTATTTCCTTAGGGTCAATTTCACCCTGTACAGCCTTTTCCGCAATTGTTCTTACTGCATTAATTATTTCTTCTCTTCCTCCGTAATTTAATGCAAGATTTAGCTTTAATCCTGTATTATTTTCAGTTGCTTTTATACCCTCTTTCATACTTTTAGACGCTTCTGCGGGCAGTCCGTCTATATCTCCCAGCACATTAAGTTTAACATTATTTTTTATAAGATCTCTTATTTCCCTGTTTAAAGTCTGAATCAGCAGTTTCATAAGAGCATTAACTTCTGTTACAGGTCTTTTCCAGTTTTCCGTTGAAAAAGTATAAAGGGTCAGAGAATCAACACCGAGTTTCCCGCATTCCTCAACTACCATGCGTACAGTTTTAACTCCCTCTCTGTGTCCTGCAACTCTGGGAAGCATTCTCCTTCTGGCCCATCTGCCGTTACCATCCATAATTATGGCTATATGCCCGGGAATCAATCCTTGTTGTTTTATTTCCTCTATCTTTTTCTGTAAATTTATACCCACTTTTCTACTGCTGCTCCTTTTATTTAACTTGGAAAAGTACAATTTATCGCATAAAATGTCAAGGTATTATTTTTAATTCTTGCACCCCCCGAAAAACCGGTTGATGAACATGCAGTAAGGTCATTAAAATAAATGGAGTTAAAAGACATAGATAAATTGAAAAAGGTTCTCCGATTTGTTATATTAAATTGATCAACAAAACTATAACAAACAAAAAGGAGAACCTTATGTCAAATAATAAACAAATTATATAAAAAACCCAAATAAAACTTAAACAATATCTTTACAAGTATGAAGATTTTTTAAAGCTGCCTGAGTACAAATTTTTATCAGACGCTATTTTCGGGATATTAAAAGGGAAACATATACATCTTGCGAAAATATCAAGGAGCTTATTAGAGCCAATAAGCCCCAAGAAGACAGAAGAGAGGTTGTCATATCATCTTGGGAAAGAAGGATTGTATAAATCTATTCAGGAAGTATATTATAATACAATCAGAGCCAGAATAAAAAGATGCCGTTATCTAATATTTGACGGAAGCGACATAGTAAAGCAAGAAGCCACAAAAATGTCAGGATTATCATTAGTAAGAGATGGATCAGCCTCAAGTAAAAAGGGCGAATGTGTATTGTCTAATGGCTATCATTGGGACAATCTTCTTGGAGTAAGTGCACACGGTAAAGAGATATTACCAGTATATTCTGAGATTTATAGTACAAAACTGGATACAGATTATACAGTAAGTGAGAACAGAAAGATAGTAAATATAATCAAAGATGTAAGTAAAATAACAAACTCAGAACAGATACTCGTAATGGACAGGGGTGGGGACAGGCGTGTATTAATAAATGAATTTATTAGACTTAAGCAGCTATTTGTTATACGTCAGACCGGAAAGAGGCATTTATTTCATAAAGGTAGATTAAAGCCTTTAAAACAAATATCCCGTACTGTTAAATTGGATTCAGAATACAGAGTAGTGAGAAAACATAACAAAAAAGCATCTGTACATTTATCTCATGTAGGCGCAACTTTGGTTGAGTTCCCGAGTTCTGATTTAAAATATTCAATAGACTGTCCTTTATGGCTGATTATTGCAAAGGAACAAGGCAAAGGTTACAGTTGGTTTTTGTGCAGTCTTAATACAAAAAACAAATCTGCGGCAATTGAAATGGCGATGACAGGTTATCAGTATCGCTGGAAAATAGAGGAATTCCACAGACAGGTAAAACAGGATTATCATCTTGAGGATATTAGATATCAAAGATATGAAGCAATAAAAACAATAGGTTCATTATTGTTGGTTGTTATGGGATTCCTGTCAACTTTGAGAGATGCCTTTATCAGTTTAATTTTATTTCATGCAAGATTGTGTGAAAAGAATATATTTAACAACCTACCTGATTATATTTTTTACAGACTTTCAGAAGCTGTCAGAATATCGCTTTCAGGAACAAATAAATTTATTCCTGCAAAAAATAAA
>QNDG01000009.1 GCA_003645915.1 Candidatus Zhuqueibacterota bacterium
ATCGAATAAACTGCATACCCTGTTTTTTCTCTACGGCATCTGTAAATCTCCGCCCGGAAATGCAAATGTAGAGACGCACAATCTTGCGTCTTTATTCCTATAGAACGATCGCTGTAGGGTCAGACTTGGGTGTCTGCCCTTTTCTCCTGCATCTGAAAATTATAATTCAAAAAGCCTTAAACAATATCGAACACAGAACATCGATTTTTGATTCCAGAATTATTTATCAGAAAACTTCTGAAATCTCAGATCTCCAATCGATATTCTTTATTCATTTTTAATAACCAAGACCTCTGAGGTCTGTAATTCGTGTTAATTCGTGTAATTAGTGGACCGGAATCGGGATAAGTCCCGATTTTCTTTAAGAAAAACTATGATAATCAGAATCGGGAAAGGCTCTTTTGACTTAAAAAACAGAAATATGAATATATTTTGAAGGATTTTTCTTAATATCAGTAATCAGAGAATCAAGCTTTTTACTTGAGCTTAACAGCTGAAAATAAAGAGTCGAATCTTTCATCAACTTTCCTGCAGAACCCTCTCCCTCTGCAAGCCGGTGCGCACTTTTCTGAATCAGAAACAGTGTGGAATCCGCTCTTTTTAAAGCAGAAGTAAATTTTTGGACAACAGAATCCTGCTCTGCAGCTCTTGCTATTCTGTCCACTCTGTCAACTGCACTTTTAATGCCGACTCTGTTCTCAACAGCAAACATCTTTAACTCTTCTACAACGCTGTTTATATTTTTAATTGTTGCTGATATTTGCCCGGAATCTGCAAAACCGTTCAGATATGCAAGAATAGAATCAACTGAGTTCATAGTCCTTGTCAGGCCTGAAAAAATTTCATCAATTCCCGGAGTGTTGATCCCGGTGTAAATTTTTTGACTGGAAGCCGGCTCTCCTGACTTACCCGGATTAAGGACCAGCACTCTGCTTCCCATTAATTCCAGCCCGTTTATTGTTATGGTCATATCAGAATAGAGTTTTATATTTTTATCAACAAGGAACTCAACTAATACACCGTTGTCGGTTAATTTTATATCTTTAACATTGCCTTTATGCAATCCTCTTACAATTACATTATCCCCAGGCTTTAATCCGGAAGCACTTGAAAAACTGACCCTGTAAATCTCCTTTTTCGAAAACACAGAACCCTTTTTACCCCACAGGATTCCACCCACAAGAATAATTAAACTTAGAATTACAGTAAAACCAACTGCTATTTCTCTTTTTTCATCATTCATATTTATCCAATCCGTCTGATTTTCTGTCATTCTCTGAATTTTTAAAGCAGACGAAAATTTTATCTAACCTGAATAATTCATAAAACTGAGTATTAAGCTCTAAACCATCACATTAATAAAAACTTAGTTCTAAAATTTGATTTTCTGTAAATTGTTGTAATTAAAGCCATTAGCTGTATTTTTTCTGAGTTTTTATGAATAATCCAGACTAATAAAATACTATTCAAAATCTCTTCCGTAAAAATCCTTATAATCTCTTTTCTTTCCCTTCATCTGCTTTGAAAGCCTCTCTTCAAACTCTTTTGCAGCATATGTTCCGTGAAGTTTTAAAAGCTCGTTTAATGCAATAATCTCAACAATAACGGAAATATTTTTCCCCGGATAAATAGGCAGTCTGACCATTGGCACCCTCTCTCCGAGTATAATATCATGGGATGCATCCAGACCCAGTCTTTCATAATTTTTTGATTTATCCCAGTCAACCAGCTCAACAACCACTTCTATACGTTTTTTTCTCCTTATTCCGCGAATACCGAACATTGAACGTACATCTATTATTCCGACACCTCTTATTTCCATGTTATATTGAAGGATATCATTGCCTGTTCCTATAAGCACACCGTCTGCTTCGCGCATTATTGTTACCACATCATCAGCAACAAGCCTGTGAGATCTTGCCACAAGATCAAGTGCAACTTCACTTTTTCCTATTCCGCTTCTTCCTGTAATCAGTATGCCTATTCCATATACATCAACAAGAGAACCGTGGGAATAGGTCCTTGGTGCAAACACTTCATCAAGATAGTCGCTGATCAACTGGATTGCTCTTGTTGTTGCATGCGGAGTTACAATAAGCGGTATATTTGTTTTGTTTGCATACTTAACAAGACTGCCTGGTATTTTATTATTATTTGTTATTACTATACATGGCATTGAGTACTGAAAAATCTTTTCAAGACATCCCTCAAGCTCTTCTGATCCCAGTTGGCGGAGGAAAGATACTTCCGTATTACCGCATACCTGAATTCTCTCGTTTGCAAAAAGTTCAAAATATCCTGCAAGAGCAAGGCCTGGCCTGTGAATATCCTTAGTGGTTATTTTATTAAAAAGCCCCCTTTTGCCTGCAACAAGTTTCCACTCCAGAAGCATTTTGTTTTCTTCAAACAACTCTTCTACGGAAATATCTTCCCTCTTTATTACATTCTCGCCAAAATTCAATTTTGCCTCACAAAAAATAATTTTCTATACTAATTTTTCAACTCTTTTATTTTTTTTCTTTTCCTTGAACTTTTTAAGCTGCCTTTCAAGTTTTTCAACTGCCCTGTCTATGGATTTTTTCATGTTTTCAGAGCTGTCTTTACCTATAAACACAGTACCATTTGCATTTAACGTCACCTCAACAAAACGCATTCTTTTTTCCCATCCGAGCACAACATCTGCTTCTATAACACCTTCATAAAACTTGCTTAGAGAAGATACTTCCTTTTCCACATAATCTCTTATATCATCATTGAGCGTAAACTTCCGGGCAGTAATATTAATTTGCATATAGTGCTCCTTTCATTAATGTATAATTAAACTAAGTGTTGCTTATTTTTGCCTTTGGATGTGCCTGTAAATACACCTTTTTTAAATGTTCCATGGTCAGATGAGTATAAATCTGAGTTGTTGACAGATTAACATGACCAAGAAGCTCTTTTACTGATTCCAGATCAGCGCCGTTATCAAGCAAGTGCGTAGCAAACGAATGCCTTAAAACATGAGGGCTAAGCTTGTTTTTTTCCGACACTTTTTCTAACCATTTTTTTACAATTTTTTGTATTGATCTTTTTGAAAGCCTTTGTCCGTTGCTGTTTAAAAACAAAGCACCTGCCGCATCTCTGCCTGTCTGTATCTCTCTTTCTTTTAAATATGCAGACAAACTTGCGTGAAGCTTTTTACCAATAGGCAACACTCTTTCTTTATTGCCTTTGCCTGTAACTTTTATACTCATACTGTTTAAATCAATATCAAAAATATTTAAACTCTGTAATTCTGACAGCCTCATTCCTGTACCATAAAAAAGTTCAATTATTGTTTTGTCGCGTATCTTAGAAGGAGAATCCGTTATAATCTGCTCTATTGCCTGTTTAATCTCCTGTTTTTGCAAAAACACCGGAAGTTTTTTCTCCGGTTTCGGAGGATGAAGGGTTATTGCAGGGTTTGCTGATATTAAATTTTCTTTTTGTAAAAACCCGAAAAAACTTTTTATTGATGATAACTTTCTCGCTACACTTCTTTTATCTGCGCCGTGTTCAACAAGATGCCCCAGATAAAATTTTATATCATCTTTACCAACATTAACGGGATTTACTGCTTCTGCGTTCAAATATGTATAAAACTCAATAAACTGCTCAACATCACCAGTGTATGCAACTACTGTATTTTCAGAATATCCTTTTACCGCGAGTAAATATTCGGAAAACTTTTTCAGCATATCATGCTGATTCATCTTCCTTCAGCTCCTTTTCCGCCTTGCAATTGGGGCATTTAAGAAATGCACCCTTTGCCTTTGTATGCCTCTGTTCCATAACAGGATATCCGCAGGCTTCACATTTTTCATTAACAGGCTTATTCCAAAGAGCAAAAGTACATTCCGGATATTTTGAACATCCGTAGAATATTTTCCCCCGCTTTGTCCTTTTTTCAACTATTTCACCGCTGCACCCCGGTTCAGGTCAATGTACACCTATGTAAAAAGGTTCGGTGTTTTTACACTCCGGATAATTACTGCACGCTAAAAATCTGCCGAATCGCCCTGTTTTTACAATCATCGGCGCACCGCATTTACTGCATTTTCTGTCAGTCTCCACAATCTGATTATCTATGGGCCTGGTGTATTTACATTCAGGATACCCGGTACAAGCAATAAACTTACCGTTTCTTCCCCATTTTTCAACAAGGTCTCTTCCGCATTCAGGACATTTCTCCCCTGTAGTTTCCTGAAGAGATTCTCTGATCTCATCTTTTTTATCCATTGCCTTTTCAATTGCAGCATTAAAGGGTCTGTAAAATTCTTTTAAAACTTCAACCCTGTCCTTGTCACCGGATTCTATTTGATCCAGTTTTTCCTCCATCTTTGCAGTAAATCCCACATTAAAAATATCGGGAAACTGCGATACCAGAATTTTGTAAACATCCCTGCCCAGATCAGTGGGGAAAAGCGTTCTTTTTTCTTTTTCCACATACTTTCTGTCAAGTAATGTGGAAATTATAAGAGCATATGTGGAAGGTCTTCCAATACCTCTTGTATCCAGTTCTTTAACTAAGCTGCTTTCAGTATACCTGTTTGGGGGTTTTGTAAAATGTTGTGAATGTTGAACATCTATTAAACTTAATGTGTCATTATTTTCCACATTTTGTGGTATTTTTGTCCCGGAAATATCTTCTTTTTCAATTCCGTAAACCTGCATAAACCCTTTAAATTTAATTGATGTACCTATTGTTCTGAACAAGTATGAATCTCCTGACACATCAATAGATACCTGCAATAGTTGTGCCGGGCTCATCTGACATGCAATAAATCTGTTCCATATCAGTTTATAAAGCTTTTTCTGCACAGGTGTTAAAAATTTACCGATTTTCTCTACAGGTCTTTCAAGAGAAGTCGGTCTTATTGCTTCGTGAGCGTCCTGAGCAGATTTCTTGTTTTTAAAAAACCTCGGTTTGTCAGGTACATATTCAAGTCCGTAACTCTCTGCTATATAATTTCTTGCCTGCTCAACAGCACTTTCAGCCAGCCTTGTGGAATCTGTTCTCATGTATGTAATCAAACCAACGCGCCCTTCAGGCAGATCAATTCCTTCGTACAATTGCTGTGCAATAGCCATTACCTGCTTTGTTGACATACCAAGCTTTCTCGCTGCATCCTGCTGAAGCGTACTTGTTGTATACGGAGGATACGGGTTTCTTTTTATCTCTTTTTCTTTAACTGACTCAATATGAAATGAAGTGCTCTTAATAATATTTACATGTTTTTCTGTCTCTTCTTTATTTGAAAGGCTGACCTTTTCTCCGTCAATGCTTACAAGCTGAGAAGTAAAAGTTTCTCCCTTAAGCGTTGAAAAATCTGCTGCAATCTCCCAATACTCAACAGGTACGAATTTCTCAATCTCTTCTTCTTTTTCACAGATCAGTCTGAGCGCTACTGATTGTACTCTTCCTGCAGAAAGTCCTCTGAACACGGTTTTCCACAGAAAAGGGCTTACTTTGTAACCTACAAGCCTGTCCATTACTCTTCTTGCTTTTTGCGCTTCAACTCTGTTTATATCTATTTCTTTGGGAGATTCAATTGCCTTTAAAATTGCATCTTTTGTTATTTCATGAAATAAGGCTCTTTTAATATTGTTATTAAGCGGCTTTATTTCATCTGCAAGGTGAAAAGCAATTGCTTCGCCTTCTCTGTCAGCATCTGTCGCTATATAAACTTCCGCTGAATCTTTTGCGATTCTCTTCAGCTCCTTTAATATTCTGCCTTTACCTCTTATTGTAATAAGCTCCGGTTCAAAACCGTTTTCTATATCAACTCCTATTCTGTTTTTAGGCAGATTTTTTATATGCCCTACTGAAGCACGCACAATAAAGTCTTTACCAAGAAACCTGTTTATAGTTTTGGATTTCGCATCAGACTCAACTATTACCAAGGACCTATGCATTATTTCATCTCCGTGAACTTAACTGTTTTTACCGCAGCAGTATTTATATTTTTTACCGCTTCCGCAGGGACATGGATCATTTCTGCCCACCTTGTGCTCTACCCGTACCGGAGCTTTCTTCATTCTCTCCTGTCCGGGCTGAACTCCTGCAGCTTCAGGCATAGCTGTAACAAACCCCATGCCAACAGATTCTTCATGAACCGTTGCTACCTGGGGAGAGGGCTGAAGAACAGATTCTAAGCTCTGCTCTCTTTCAAATTCCACATGCGCTTTAAAAACAAGCTCAAGTATTTCCCTGTTTGCTCTTCCCAGCATGTCTGAAAATGCATCAAAAGCTTCTCTTTTGTACTCAATAAGAGGGTCTTTCTGGCCGTAGGCCCTTAAGCCTATACCCTCTTTTAACTGATCCATCCCATAAAGATGTTCTTTCCAGCTTTCATCTATTGTTTTAAGAGTTGCTACCTTTTCAATATATGACATTAAGTCGTTTCCAATAACATTTCTCTTTTTGTCATACAGCTCCTTTGCAGCAGTGCTTATTCTCTCCTTAAGTTCATCCGGTTTTATTGTGTATTTTATTTCATCAGTAATATCCAGTTTGATTAAAAGTGTGGTTAAAAGCTCCTGATTCAAGCCTTCCCAGTCCCAGTCTTCTCCCGGAGCAGAGCCGTAATACTTTTCCACGAGTTCATCGGAAAAATCATCAATCATATCAAGAATATCTTCGTAAAGGCTTTCACCTTCCAGAGCTCTCCTCCGCCAGCTGTAAACAACTTCTCTCTGTTTGTTCATAACATTATCATATTCGAGAAGATGTTTTCTTATTTCAAAGTTTCTTGTTTCAACTCTCTTCTGAGCCCGTTCTATTGATTTTGTCATCATGGGATGAGTGATTACTTCCCCCTCTTCAACTCCCATTCTGTCCATCAGGCCTGCAATTCTTTCTGATCCGAACAAACGCATTAAATCGTCTTCAAGGGAGATAAAAAATCTGGATGATCCGGGATCTCCCTGGCGTCCGGAACGACCTCTCAGCTGTCTGTCAATTCGCCTTGATTCGTGTCTTTCCGTACCAATTATGTGCAGGCCACCAACTCCGCAGTCTCTTGATTTAAAATGCATGAAATTATCATCAATTGTCTTTGTATCAACAGCTTCGCCGAACTTTTTATTAATCACAACTGCTTTTCCGGATGCAGAACCCGGATTCTGCAGATACTCTCTTTTTTCTTCTCTGGAACTGACAATAATATACTGCATGCCTGCTTTTTGAAGCTCTTCTTTAACAAGCTCTGTTTCCGAATCAGGCACCTCATGAATAAAAAGAGTTTTACCGTTTTTTACAGCTGATGCATATTTTGAAATCTCCTTTGCAAAACACTTCTCATCAAGCTGTATAACGCCCTCACCCAGTCTTATATCAGTTCCGCGTCCTGCCATATTTGTTGCAATAGTAACCATTCCCGGTTCACCTGCCATTGCAACAATCTCCGCCTCTTTCTGGTGGTACTTTGCATTAAGTACCGAGTGATGAATACCTCTGCGCCTCAGCATTCTGGAAAGAGTCTCGGATGCTTCCACAGAAATTGTACCTACTAAAACAGGCTGCTTTCTTTTATGAAACTCTTCAACCTGATCTATTATCGCATTATATTTTTCTCTTTTTGTCTTATAAACAACATCATCGTAGTCAATTCTTCGCACAGGTTCGTTTGTGGGGACTACCACAACATCCAAGTTGTATATTTCCCAGAACTCCCCGGCTTCTGTTTCCGCAGTACCTGTCATACCTGCAAGCTTGGAATAAAGTCTGAAAAAATTCTGTAAAGTAATTGTTGCAAAAGTCTGTGTCTCTCCCTCGATTTTAACATTCTCTTTTGCTTCAAGAGCCTGATGAAGACCGTCGCTGTATCTCCGACCAGGCATTAAACGGCCTGTAAATTCATCAACAATCATTACTTTTCTGTCTTCTGTAACAACATATTCCACATCTTTTTCAAACAGAGAATAGGCTCTTAAAAGCTGATGTATATTGTGCAGTCTTTCACTTTTCTCCGCATATTCGTTGTGAATTTTGTCCCGTTTTTTCTCTTTTTCCACTTCAGGCAGATCTTCTTCGGCTTCCAGTGCTGAAAGCTCTGTTGCAAGATCAGGCAGAACAAACATTTCCGGGTTATTGGGCGCAAGAGCTTCTCTTCCCTTGTCACTTAAATCTATTGTATGTGCTTTTTCATCAATAACATAAAACAGGTCAACGTCAAGCTCATGCAGTTTTTTATCCCGCATAAAATCGGATTCAACTTTACGGATCAACCTTTGAATTCCGGGTTCACGAAGCACCTTTACAAGCCTCTTGTTTTTCGGCGCTCCTCTCTGAGCCTGCAGCAACTTGATTCCCGCTTCATATTCTTTATCTTCCTTAAGCAAGGATTCTGCTTCTGACACAAGCCTGTTTGTAAGCACTGTCTGTTTTCTTACAAGATATTCCACTCTTGGTTTTAATTCTGCAAAACGGTTTTTTGTCTCACCAACCGGACCGGAAATAATCAACGGTGTTCTTGCTTCGTCAATAAGTACAGAATCAACTTCATCAATTATTGCATAGTGATGCCCTCGCTGTACAATACCTTCCGGAGATACTGCCATGTTATCCCTGAGATAATCAAAACCGAATTCATTGTTTGTTCCGTAAGTAATATCAGCCTGGTAAGCTTTTCTTCTCTGGGACGGCTCCATCTGATTTGTTATAAATGCCACTGAAAGCCCGAGAAATTTAAATATCTCTCCGATCCATTCACAGTCACGCTGTGCAAGATAATCATTTACAGTAACAAGGTGAGCGCCTTTGCCTACCAGAGCATTCAGATAAAGAGGCATTGAAGCAACAAGGGTTTTCCCTTCTCCTGTGGCCATTTCCGCAATCTTACCCTGATGCAGAGTTATGGCTCCCATAAGCTGAACATCAAAAGGAATCATATCCCAGGTGATTTCTCTTCCTACGACCTTCCATTTTCTGCCAACAAGCCTTCTGCACGTGTCCTTAACAACTGCAAAAGCTTCCGGCATTATCTCATTTAAGACCTCTTCTGTAAGTTCGTACTCTTCTTTCTCTAACTTTTCAACTTCCTGCCGGATTTCATCTAAGGTTTTTGTGTTGTCAGAAGGATTTTTAAGCTGCTCTTTCAGCTCATCAATTTCCTTGCGAATATCTTCTACTTTTTCAGAAATTCTTAATTTGAATTCTTCGGTTTTAGCTTTTATCTCGTCATCTGTAAGTTTGTGAAGTCCGCTGTAAATTCTGTTAATTTCAGTAACAACAGGCTCCATTTCTTTAATGTCTTTTTCCTTTTTTGAGCCAAGAACCAGCTCTAAAATTTTACCAAACATTTATATTCTCCGATTATTAATCTCTATTGTTGAACGCTTCTACTGCACAGGTGTTCCTGTTTCCGGACGGAAAACCGCTGTTATGTGTATAAACCCCTTCCGGACTTTTTTATTCTTCCCTGGTTCAGACATTTTTTGTACAGGGCATCAAGAATTCCGTTTACAAATCTTCCGCTCTGCTCCGTACTGAATTCTTTTGCCAGATCAATTGCTTCATTTATTGTTACCTTTGGCGGAATTGTCTCAAAATACAAAAACTCACACAGCGCGAGTCGTAAAACAATTCTGTCAATAAGAGCTACTCTTTCCAAATCCCAATTCTTAACAACAGTACTTATCTCCTTATCCAGATCTTCTCTTCCGGTAAATGTCTTTTTTACCAGATCTCCCGAAAAAAGATACACCTGCTCCACACCCTGAGATTCCTGTTCCACCCACTTTAATGCGGAATCAACATTGTTTCCCGAAATCTCCAGACCATACAGTGCCTGTAAAGCAAGCTTGCGAGCCAATCTTCTTTTTTTCATAAACCTGGCTCCCCTGTTATTGCAGATCCTTAACCCTAAGCTGCACTTTTGTTCTTCCGTTCCAGAAATTTTCTTCGATTACATACAGCATGTCAAGATTATTTTCCCCCGGACTCACTCTGTATATCAACTCTCCCATATCAAATCCAATAGCATCAAATATTTTATTATTCTGTGCAACTCTGAATTTCAGATGGTTCCTGCCTACAATTCTCGGAGAGCCGACAACATTCAGTCTTGAAGTTCTGAATACAGGCCTCATGTTTTTGGGCCCGTAAGGAGCAAAATACCGCAATATTTTTACAAATCTGTCATCAATATCAGAAAGTTCCAGTTCACCGTCATATACAATTTTTTTTACAAGATCTTCTTCTGTAAGCAGCTCTTTCGCAACGTTTTTAAATGCCTCTTTAAATTCTTCAATCTTATCCAGTTCAATTGTCAGGCCTGCTGCATATCTGTGTCCCCCGAACCCTATTAACTTATCCGAGCATTTTTTTATTGCTGAATAAACATCAAAACTTGCAATACTTCTTGCAGAACCTTTACCTATTCCGTTTTCAACGGAAATCATTACTGTTGGTCTGTGGCTGTGCTCTGCAACTCTTGATGCAACTATTCCTATTACTCCGGAATGCCAGCCCTCTTTTGCAAGTACAATCGCCTTATCAGTATTAATATCAAACTCAAGAGACAATAAATCAAGAGCATCTTTATACGTTTCTTCGTCAATTATTTTTCTGTTTCGGTTTTCAGACTCAAGTATTCTTGCAATGTTTAATGTTCGTTGCTCAGATTCGCTGATCAGCAGTCTGACTGCCCGCTCTGCATTTCCAAGTCTTCCCACTGCATTAATTCTCGGCGCAATAATGAACACAAGTTTTCCTGTACTTACATTCTGCCCTTTCCATCCTGCAGCTTCAAACATTGCTTTAATTCCAAGCCTGCAATCATTGTTTATTTTTTCCAACCCCTTGTTTACAAACACTCTGTTTTCATCTACCAAAGGGACAATATCTGCAGCGCTTCCCAGCGCTACAAGATCTATAAACTGACGGTAAGATTCATGTTCTGACCCCAGAGTCTCGCTGATTGCCTGTATAAGCTTAAATACAACTCCTACACCTGCCAGTTCGTTAAAGGGATATGTACTGTCTTTTCTTTTGGGATCCAGAACAGCCGAGGCATCCGGTGTTGTCTCTGCAGGTTCATGATGGTCACTGACAATAACATCTATGCCAAGTGTCTTTGCAAATGCGACTTCTTCCACTGCTGTTATGCCGCAGTCCACAGTAATTAACAACGTAGCACCTGCTTCGTGTGCTTTTTTTATACCGTTCTTTGATAGTCCGTAACCCTCCTGCAGTCTGTCAGGTATGTAAAAAAGAGGTTCTGTTCCTATCTGCTTCAGAAAAAGATAAAGTGTGCTGACGCTTGTAATACCGTCAACATCATAATCTCCGTAAATTAAAATCTTTTCCTGTTTTTTTATCGCAGATAAAATACGCTCAACTGCGAGGTCCATATCTTTCATTAAAAACGGATCATGAAGATGAGACCAGTCAGGGCGGAAAAATTTCTTTGCCTGCTCAGGTGTCGTTATGTCTCTTGAAACTAAAATTTCTGATATTATTCCAGGTATGTTTAGAGCATCTTGAAGGAGCACTGTTTGATCTGTGTTTGGTCTGTCTCGTAGAACCCACTTGAACAAAATTTAACCTCCATTAAAAGAACGATGTTCTGCAGGGCATAACTGTAAGCCGAATTCTGTGTCCGGCCTTTGACGGACGTGTCCG
>QNDG01000010.1 GCA_003645915.1 Candidatus Zhuqueibacterota bacterium
CCTTTATCCTTATTCTTTTTGTCGTAGCATTTATAACGAGAGATGTTTATATAATACTTCTCCATATTTCCGGGTATTGTATTTTTGCCACTTGCATTTTTTCTGTTAACTTGTTATATTTAAAATCAATTTAAAAAAGGGGTTACAGTTTGGGAAAAGTAATTGCTGTTGCCAATCAAAAAGGCGGTGTAGGTAAAACAACTACTGCTATTAACCTTGCTGCGTCTATTGCAGTATCCGAAAGAAAAACACTTCTTGTTGATATTGATCCTCAGGCAAATACAACAAGCGGATTGGGAATAGATCATAAAAATGTTGAGAAAAGTATTTACGAAGTACTTATTGAAGAAGAAAGCTGCGATAATGCTCTTTTAAAAACCGACATTTCGTTTCTTGACATTATTCCTTCAAGCATAAGGCTTGTGGGAGCAGAAATTGAACTGGTTAATGAAATCGGAAGAGAGCAGGTTTTAAAGAGAGCATTAAAGGAGATAAAAGAAAAGTATGACTATGTTTTTATTGACTGTCCTCCTTCTCTGGGATTATTAACCTTAAATTCTTTTACTGCAGCAGATTCGGTTCTGATTCCTATACAGTGTGAATATTTCGCACTTGAAGGTTTAAGTCAGCTTTTAAAAACAATAAGGCTGGTCCAGAAGAACTTAAATCCAAAGCTGGAGATTGAAGGAGTTCTTCTTACCATGTTTGATCCGAGGCTGAATCTTGCAAATCAGGTTGCAGAAGATGTCAGGAACTATTTTGAAGATAAAGTGTTTAAAACAGTAATTAACAGGAATGTGAGATTAAGCGAATCACCGAGTTACGGTAAACCTGTAATACTGTACGACGCGGTTTGCAGCGGTACGGAAAGTTACATGAAGCTGGCTGAGGAGATTTTAAGCCATGAAGACTAAAAGGCTGGGAAGGGGGCTTGATGCTTTAATTCCCCAGACAAATTCTAACCAGGAATCTGATGTTGTTGAGAGTATTTCCGAGATAAAAATATCTTCAATTACTGCAAACCCGTATCAGCCGAGAACAAAATTTGATAAAGATTCTCTTGAAGATTTAAAGAATTCAATTAAAGAAAACGGAGTCATTCAACCTGTTACTGTAAGGAAGGCAGGAGCAGGTTTTGAATTAATTGCAGGGGAGCGAAGATTCCGGGCTGTTCAGGAACTGGGATTTAAGAGAATCCCTGCTTATGTAATTGAAGTAGGGTCAGAAGAGAAACTTCTGGAACTTGCATTAATTGAAAATATTCAGCGGGAAGATTTAAATCCAATTGAAGTGGCAAGAGCATACAAACAACTGCAGCAGGAATACGGACTAACTCAGGAGCAGGTTTCTGTAAAAGTTGGTAAAGACAGGGCAACAGTTGCTAATTTTATCCGTCTTTTAAAGCTCCCCGGGAAAATTCAGGACAGTCTGAAATCCGGGGAGATTTCCATGGGGCATGCCAGGGTTTTAACAGGCCTTAAAAACGAGCATGTGCAGATTAAACTATGGAAAAAGATTATCAAGGAAAACTTGAGTGTTAGAAAAGTTGAACAGGAAGCTCAGAAACTTACGGAGAAGAAATCCGGTTCAGTGGCAGCTGCCTCTCAAAAGAATCCTTATATTGACGAACTTGAGGAAAAACTGAGATCCAGACTTGGGACGCAGGTAAAAATTACACCTAAATCAAAGGGTGGGAAAATAGAGATAAATTATTACAGTAATGATGACCTTGAAAGATTAATGGATATTATTCAGGGGGAGTGAGAAATAGATAATGAAAATTAGCAGGCGAAAAAAATATTTTTCTCTTATATTTGTGCCTGATCAGGAACAGGATCCGAAAAGCATATCATTAACGTATTTTAAGGGAAGGATTTTTCTTATTATAGGAGTCATTCTTTTAATTCATTTTTTTGCAGGTGGATATGCATATTACAGGGTTTTTAATTTAAACAAGCAGGTTTCCGATTTAAGAGATCAAAATAAAAAACTAATTCTTCAGAATAAAAAAATAGAGCAGATTGCTCATGATTTTGAAGAGATAAGACGTACGGATCAAAAAATCAGAAAAGCTTTTGGTACTACATTAAATTTATCACCAGGCGAATCATTTGATCTTAATAATCTTGCATCATCAATGCGTAAGACAAAAACATATGTTAGCGGCAAGGATAACACAAACATTGTAATGGAAGACAAGCCAAATTTGATGCAGAATAACCTTTATTTTCTTATGCAGCGGGACGGGGAGTATTTTGATCCGGAATATATTCCTACACAGCTTCCTGTAGAAGGATTTTTAACAACGCATTTTCAAAAGGGAAGCTGGTTTACAGGAAGAAGTCATCTTGGCATTGATATAGCTGCAAAAAAAGGAACATCAATAAGAGCTGCAGGTTCGGGAATTGTTTTGATTGCTGACTGGACACCGGATTTTGGCAACGTGGTTATTATTTCCCACGGTAACGGATTATTTACTTATTATGCTCATGCAATGAGACTTCTTGTAAGTCAGGGCATGCACGTTAAAAAAGGTGAAGTCATTGCACTCCTAGGCAGTTCAGGCATAAGTTCTGCCCCTCATCTTCATTTTGAGATATGGAAAGACGGTAAACCTTTAAATCCTGAGCAATATCTTTACTCTTTGCAGAAAAGAGATGCAAATGTTAATTAATTTAAGGGAGAGAGAATAAGACATGGCCAAAACTAATTCTGAATTCGGTAAGGGAGGAGAACTTAATACAATAGTTGGAAAAGGCACACGCATTACAGGAAATATGAATGTACAGAACAGCCTTAGAATTGACGGAAATGTTGATGGTGATATAAAAACTACAGACACGATTATTGTGGGCAAAGAAGGGAAGGTCAAAGGTAATATCTCTGCAAAGAATATTCTTGTTGCCGGGGAGGTTCAGGGGAATGTGTCGGCAAAGGAGAAGATATTTTTGCAGGCCACATCATCAATTCAGGGAGATATTACAGCGTCCCATCTTGTTGTGGAAGAAGGAGCTGTGTTTGACGGTCAATGTAAAATGACTGACAATAAAAATCAGGTTGTTAGTCCTCAGCAATAGGGAAAAATTACCAATTTTACAGAGAAAAAATAACTGTTTTGTGTGGATTGTTTTCTTCCGGTTCAATATTTTTTGTTGTTTTAAGCAGTAATTTAATCAGCCTGTAGTGTCTTCCACTGCAGATTATAGCTGGAAAACCATTTTCAAAGGCCGGATAAAGGGCTGCCAGGTAATATTTTTTTAATTGGTATATTATTTGCCCTTAAGGCCTGTTGTAGGTTCTTAATTGATGTGTAGGTTCAGGATGAATTGATTGAGGAGAACAGGAATAAACAATTAAAATGGCCCCTATTCCGGCTGTAAAAATCTCCTCTTTAGATAAAAATATAATATTTCTTCCAATAAGTTTGTTTAATGAAAGGAAACAGTAGATGGAAGTTAAATTAGAGAATCTGATTGAAAAACTCAGACAGGAAGGTGTAGAGGAAGCTAAGCGTGATTCTGAAAAAATGCTGGCTGATGCCAGAAAAAAAGCTGAAGATATTATCAGAGAAGCAGAAAAGAAGGCAAATACAATAGTTGAAAAAGCAGAAAAAAAAGCAGAGTCTTTTAAAGAAAACGGTGAAAGAGTTGTGGCTCAGGCTGTAAGAGACGGAGTACTGCTTTTTAAAAATCATTTGACATCTCTGTTTGATTCTGTTTTTAAAGAAGCTGTATCCTCTGTTATGGATGAAAAGTTTTTAAAAGAGATGATTCTGAACTTAATTGATAAATGGGGATCTGATAAGGAGTATGAGATAAAGGTTTCAAAGCAGGATGTTAAGGGACTGGAAAAAATCCTTTTCAGCGGGCTTGGCAAAAAACTTAAGAAAACTGTTACAATTCTGCCTGATCCTGATATTGAAGCAGGATTCAGAATAAGTTTAAAGGGCAATGATTTGTATTATGATTTTTCCGATGATAGTGTGGGAGAAGTTCTGAAAAAATTCCTCAGTCCGAAAATCCAGGAAATTTTGGAAGAAAAGAATGGATAAGTACTACTATTTTATTGCGCAACTTCCTGCGCAGAAGTTTAATAAAGAGACTTTTATGACTACGGATCTGTTTCTTGCAGAGGCAGATAAATGGTTGTCAGTACGTGACCTGAATATATTAAAAAATGTTGATGTGTTCAGCTGGTTGGGAAATAAGAAAGATCCCTATGTTGTAAAACAGTATAAAATTTTTGAAGAAAGACTGAGAACAGAGCTTGCCCGCTGGCGGGAAGAGCAGAAGAGAGGAAGGGAATATAAAACTTCTTTATTTCCGTCAATGTTGTTAAAAGAGGGTAATCCTCTGGAAAAGGAAGAAAAACTTCTGCAATTAAGGTGGGATTATATATCAGAATTGGAAGAAAACCATAATTTTGATCTTGACTTTTTAATTCTCTATTATTTAAAACTGCAGATACAGGATCATCTGGCAATGTTTGATCCGGAAAAGGGAATAGAACGTTTTCAAAAACTATGTAAGGTATAGGTATGAACAAAGTATATGGAAAAATTGTCGGAATAAACGGGAATATGCTTACCGTTGAAGTGGAAGGAAGCATAACTCAAAATGAAGTGGCGTATGTTATCCACGGAAATGAGAAATTAAAATCCGAGGTTATACGTATTCAACAGAGTAAGGCCTTTTTACAGGTTTTTGAGCAGACCAAAGGACTAAAGGTCGGTGATAAGGTGGAGTTCACAGGTCAGATGCTGTCTGTGCAGCTTGGTCCGGGTCTTTTAGGGCAGATTTATGACGGACTCCAGAATCCTTTGCCTGAACTTGCGGAAAAGCACGGATTTTTTCTGAAACGAGGCGTTATTCTTGATGCTCTTGGTACAGACCGGAAGTGGGAGTTTACTCCAACAGTGAAAAAGGGAGATGTGGTTCATGACGGAGTTGTTATAGGTACTGTTCCGGAAACCCAGTTTGTACATAAAATCATGGTCCCGTTTAACATGAAGGGAAGATATAAAATAGTATCTATTGCAGATAAAGGGAAATATACTGTTGAAGATACAATAGCAACAGTAGAATCGGAGCGCGGAGAAAAAACAGACCTGAAAATGCAGTTTACCTGGCCTGTTAAAATGCCCATTGATGCTTACAAAAAGAAACTGCTGCCCCAGGAAACCCTTGTTACAATGACAAGAATTATAGACACATATTTCCCTGTTGCAAAAGGAGGGACCTATTGTATCCCGGGACCTTTCGGAGCAGGTAAAACAGTTCTTCAGCAGATTACAAGCAGACATGCTGATGTTGATATTGTAATTATTGCTGCATGCGGAGAGCGTGCCGGTGAAATTGTTGAGACTATGAGAGAATTTCCGGAAATAACAGATCCCAGAACAGGCAGATCTCTTATGGAAAGAACAATTATTATTGCAAACACTTCTTCAATGCCTGTTGCTGCAAGAGAGGCCTCTGTATATACAGCTACTACCATAGGCGAATACTACAGACAGATGGGTATGGATGTTCTTCTTCTTGCAGATTCAACTTCCAGATGGGCACAGGCAATGCGTGAGGTATCGGGCAGGCTTGAGGAGATTCCCGGTGAAGAAGCATTCCCTGCTTATCTTGAATCCAGAATTGCTGAATTTTATGAGAGATCCGGTCTTGTTGAACTCTATTCAGGTGAGCGCGGCAGCCTTACTATCGGCGGAACAGTAAGTCCTGCAGGAGGTAATTTTGATGAACCTGTAACTCAGTCAACTTTAAAGGTTGTAGGTGCATTTCACGGACTTTCAAGAGAAAGATCAAATGCAAGAAGATTTCCTGCAATTCACCCCCTTGAAAGCTGGTCAAAATACAATAGTTTTATCCCTGATGAAATTGTTGAGCGGGGAAGAAATCTTCTCAGAAAAGGTTCTGAAATTCATCAGATGATGATGGTTGTAGGTGAAGAAGGAACTTCAATAGAAGATTTTATTGTTTATCTTAAGTCAGAATTTTTAGATTCTGTGTATCTGCAGCAGGATGCTTTTGATAAGGTCGATGCGTCCGCATCCCCTGCAAGGCAGGAATATTTTGCAAAAAAGATAGATAAAATTTTAACATCTGATTTTAATTTTGAAAGCAAGGATGAAGCAAGGGATTTCTTTACGCAGTTAAGGCAAAAGTTCATTGATCTGAACTATATTGAAATGGGTAATGAAGATTTCCAGAAACAAGAAGAGGTCATTACAGAGATGTTGGAAGGAATTACCAATGAGAAAAGTGCATAATAAAATTTTAAGTATTGCAGGAAACGTAATTACTGTCCGGGCAGAAGGTGTCGGTTACGAAGAACTTGCAGAGGTTTCAACCCAATGGGGCAAATCTCTGGCTCAGGTTATCAAAATTGAAGACGATCTGGTTTCTTTGCAGGTTTTTGCCGGAAGCAGAGGGGTGTCAACAAGCGACGAAGTCAGGTTCCTGGGTCATCCTATGAATGTTTCCTTTTCTGAAGATATGCTGGGAAGGATATTCAATGGAAGCGGTGAGCCGAGAGACGACGGCCCTCATATTACGGAACATCTGATTGAGATTGCAGGGCCTTCTGTAAATCCTGCAAAAAGAATCATACCAAACAGGATGATAAGAACAAATATTCCTATGATTGATGTTTTTAATTCTCTTGTTGCTTCCCAGAAGCTGCCGATTTTTTCCGTATCAGGAGAGCCGTATAACGAACTTCTTGCAAGAATTGCAATGCAGGCGGAAGTTGATATGATAATTCTGGGCGGAATAGGACTCAAGTTTGACCAGTACATGTATTTCAGAAATGTACTTGAAGAAGGCGGAGCTTTAAGCAAGTCCATATTTTTTATAAATACAGCATCAGAACCTGTTGTGGAAGGACTTATGGTCCCGGATCTTTCCCTTGCAGTTGCGGAAAAATTCGCTCTTGGAGGCAAAGACGTGCTTGTTCTTCTTACGGATATGACTAACTATTGTGATGCTTTAAAAGAGATTGCAATAACAATGGAGATGGTTCCTTCAAACAGAGGGTATCCGGGAGATCTCTACAGTAATCTTGCTGCAAGGTATGAAAAAGCTGTTGATTTTGAGGGAGCGGGCTCAATAACAATACTTGCTGTTACAACAATGCCCGGAGATGACGTTACTCATCCGGTTCCTGACAATACAGGATATATTACAGAAGGGCAGTTTTATCTTAGAAACGGACGAATTGAACCGTTCGGATCTCTTTCCCGTCTGAAACAGCAGGTAAACAAAGATACAAGAGAAGACCACAGAGCTATTATGGACGGAATGATTCAGCTTTATGCACAGTATCTTGAGACAGAAGAAAAACGCTCTATGGGGTTTAAAATGAGCAGCTGGGACGATAAACTTTTAAAATACGGTAAAATGTTTGAAAAAGGCATGATGGATCTTGCTGTAAATATTCCCCTTGAAGAAGCTCTTGACAGAGGATGGGAAATTCTGGCAGAATGCTTTACACCTCAGGAGAGCGGCATGAGAACAGAGCTGATTAAAAAGTTCTGGCCAAAGGAGTCCGAACAGCAGAATGGGACTGAGCAGAAACAAGAAGTGGAAACAGAAGTTTAATCAGGTTTTATTAACAGGCAGGGAAAATGGCAAAAATTCGGCTGACAAAGAATGAGCTTAAAAAGCAGAAGGACAATTTAAAGCGTTTTACACGTTTTTTACCTACTCTTGAATTAAAGAAAAAACAGCTTCTTCAGGAAGTCCGTAAAGCTCAACTTGTAATAGAAGATCTGTACAAGGAATTTGAAAAAAACGAAAAACAGATAAGCAGGTGGGCCGGAGTATTTGCGGAAGATTTTGATATTGAGCCTCTTATAAAGGTTGAGCAGATTGTTACTGATACCGGAAATATTGCAGGAATTGATATACCGGTATTTAAGGATATTAAATTTGAAGAAATTTCGTATGACTTTATTACAACTCCCCTGTGGGTGGATTATGGTATTGAAGCTGTAAAAGAGCAGTTAACTATTCTTGAGAAGATAAAAGTTGTCAAAGAGCAGTTAAATATTCTTCAGAATGAACTGAGAAATACAATACAGAGAATAAAACTTTTTGAAGAAGTGAAAATACCGGAAGCAAGGGAGAACATAAGAATTATCAGAATTTTTCTGGCTGATCTTCAGACAGCTGAAGTTGTACGGGGAAAGATAGCCAAATCCAAAATTGCTAAAAAGAAGAGTTTAGAGAGCCTTGTATGATAGTTAAAATGAAAAAAGTGACACTTATTGTTACTGAAAAGAACAGAGATGATGCTCTTTACAAGCTGAGAAAACTTGGCGTTCTGCATGTTCGTAGTTTAAAAAATGAAGTAACTGAAAATGTAAATGAATTGTTGGCTTTAAAATCCAGCCTTGAGAAAGCAGAGACAATTATTGATGTTTTCAGCTCTTCAAAAAACAAGAAAGCAAAAGATGTATCCTTACTTATAGAAGATGTGCTTAAATGCAGTTCTGATCTTGCGAAAGCCGAAAGTGAGCTGACAGATTTGCAGAAAACAGTATCCTGGTTTGATAAATTTGGTAAAATCTCTTTAAAAAGTGTGGATCTTTTAAAAGAGAATGGTATATATATAACATTTTATCAGGCTGATAAATCTGGTTTAAAAAATATCCCTGAAGATAAAAATATACAAATTGCAAAGCAGGATGGTTCTGTTGTTTATTGTGCACTTATCAGTGAAGATCCGGAAGACAGGCTTGATTTTAAAGAACTATTAATGCCTGAAACCGAATGGAATAAGTTAAAAGATGATATTAAAAATAAACAACAGGAAATCGGAAATTTAAAAAAGAAGCTATTATCATATGCTGATTATAAAGATTCAATAAGTGAATTTAAAAAGGAGCTTGACAAGAAAATTGAATTTGCTATGGTTAAAGCTTCAATGGGCAGTGAAGAGGCATTTGCGTACATTCAGGGTTTCTGCCCAGATGATACTGTTGAAACTATAAAATCTAAAGCAGATAAAGAAGGCTGGGCATACATTATTTCAGATCCGGAGGATCCAAAAGAAGTTCCCACTCTGTTAAGAAATCCAAAATGGGTTAATATAGTAAAACCTTTGTTTGATTTTATGGGGACACTGCCCGGTTATCATGAAATTGATGTGAGTATCGTGTTCCTTGCGTTCTTCAGTATTTTTTATGCAATGCTTATAGGTGATGCGGGATATGGTTTTATTTTTCTTATTTCAACTGTAATTTTCAGAAGAAAATTAAAAGATTCTCCGGCAGAGCCGTTTTCCCTTATGTATCTTCTAAGCGGGGCAACAATTTTGTGGGGTCTGCTGTCAGGAACCTGGTTCGGATCCGAACAGATTGCGCAGCTTCCTGTTTTGAGAAATTTTATTGTTCCGAAACTTGACAGTTTTTCTGATGTTTCGCAGCCCTTTGTTATGCAGCTAACATTTATCATTGGGGCGGTTCATTTAAGCGTGGCAAGACTGATGTCGGCATTTAAGAAAATCAATTCCCCCACAGCAATAGCAGAGCTGGGATGGGTTGCAATTTTGTGGGGTATATATTTTGTTGCCAACAATTTGATTCTCGGAACTCCGCTTAACAGTTATGTGCTTCCTCTGATTGGAGCAGGAGCTTTTATTGTTGCACTTTTTGCAAATTTTCAGAAGAATATTATAAAAGGTTTTCTCTTGTCTCTCGGAAACCTGCCCCTTGATATGATAAGTTCTTTTTCAGACATTGTTTCTTATATCAGACTTTTTGCAGTTGGATTTGCAACAGTAATTGTAGCAACAAGTTTTAATGATATGGCAGCAGGAGTAGGATTAAACTCCGTGTTCAGCGGTTTGATAATGGCTGTTATTCTTGTTTTCGGACACGGTTTAAATATTGTTCTTGGAATGATGGCAGTACTGGTTCACGGTGTACGTCTTAACATGCTTGAATTTTCCGGTCATGTTGGTGTTGAATGGTCTGGAAAGCCGTATATGCCGTTTAAAGAATAGGTGAAACAAACTATAAAAGAAAAAGTGAAAGGAAATGTCGATGAGTGGATTAGGTGACATGAATATTTCGTTGATCTTTGCAGCTATAGGATCAGCATTGGGTACAGGAGCTGCAGGTATGGCAGCAATTGGAGCATGGAAAAAAGCATTTTTACAGAATAAGGCAGCTCCTTTCATCCTTGTTGCATTTGTGGGAGCACCTCTTTCTCAGACTATTTATGGTATGATTTTAAGAAATGCAATTCAGTCTGCAAAATGGGCCGACGGTACATACCACTGGCAGATTTTAATCGGCGGTCTTGCAGGTTTTGCAATGGGCTTGTCTGCTTACATGCAGGGTAAGGCTGGAGCAAAAGCATCGGATGCGCTGGCAGAAACCGGAAAGGGTTTTGGAAATTACATTATGGTTGTAGGTGTTATTGAGACAGTTGCATTGTTTGTAATGGTTTTTGCAATGACAGCTCTTCCTAAATAGTCTTAATTAAAAATATTACATTAATCCAGAAAAGAGTAATGTTGTTGCTCTTATCTGGATTTTTGTATATTTGTGTATATTTTTATAATTAGGTATTATTTTTGCAATATATTGAAATCCTTAATGAAAAGAAGGATTTTATGTGGAATTTTACCACTATTTTTGTTAAGTGGTATAAATCCGCTCATAAAACCGGGTTAATACAGGTATTTTAATGGCAAGTAAAGACAAAATAATCAAACTTTTACTTTGTATTGCAGTATTAATATTTATTTCTAACCACAGTTTGGTTTTTTCTCAGACGGATCCCCAAAGAAATGATGAAACAGGAAGTTACTATTTGCAACTTAAAACCAGCGAATTTCAGAAAGCAATGCTGCCAAGAGAAAAGTTTTTACTTGATATTGCAAAAAACACTTCAGAAGAATTAAAAACAAGACAACTTGAAGGTAAAAATACCAGCAATATAAGCCTTGATGAAATTGTTTCGCCTCAAAAAAGAATTATGGAAGACTACCTTGCTGAACTGGATAATGTTACTGCCCTGCTTGATGAAATTTCTGATCTTGAAAGAAAAGCAAGGCAGAAGGTCAATTTTCAGGTTCTTGAGGCTTTATCACAGTTAAGAGAAAGAGTAAAGGCCATTATTAACGGAAGTATAAATGCTTTTAATCCGGATAATACGGAAGAAAAAACCAAAAATAAAACAGACACACCAAACAGTACTGTTCAGTCGGAGTCAAAGTCAGATAAAAACTTAAATATTAATGAGCCCAGCCCTGCAGATATATTTGAAGAGTGGAAATACAATCGTATTCTTGAATTTAAAATGAAACTTTCCCGCTGGAAGCTTTTACGTACCAAATTACTGAATAGTGCTGGCCAGACAGAGTATGCAAGAATGTTCCGGCGGGCAATGAGGTCTGCATTGGAGCACTATCAGGCAGGCGATCTACTTACTGCACGGCTGGAGTTTGAGGATATATTAAATACTTACAATAAAATAAGAATACTTGACGATCTTTACTATTTTAGCGGAGAAGCTGCTTAC
>QNDG01000011.1 GCA_003645915.1 Candidatus Zhuqueibacterota bacterium
CTGAGTAAGTTCATATTTTTTCATAACTATTTTTCCTTGTAATTAGTCATTTAATATATTGTTCAGACTAATGTTTCCAGACTGAAGAGGTATCTTTTTGTTTTTTATAAGGACTTAGATATTCTACAAGGATATTTTCATAGACTTTATGTACCTGTCTTAATAAGTATAGTACTAATGAGTTTATCCAGATTTTCATTAAGTCCTGAAAGAACGGGAAATATTTCCGGACAATTTAAGATTTCTTTTAGTGCTTTGTATGGATTAAAGTCACAGTTAAAATCTATGGGAACATTTCCTAAGTGGGCATTTCCATAGACATGAGCATTTTCAAAGATATGAGTATTTCCATAAACCCAAGTATTTTCAGAGACCCGGGCATTTCCAAAGACACGAGCATCTCCATAGACCTGAGCATTTCCAGAAACTTTAGCATTTTCATAGACATAAACATTTCCATAGACCTTAGCATTTTCAGAGACTTGGGCATTTCCAGAGACCAGAGCATCTCCATAGACATGAGCATTTCCAGAGATTTCAACATCTCCAGAGACCTCAGCATTTCCATAGACCTGAGCATTTCCAAAGACCTGAACATTTCCATAGACCCGGACATTTCCAAAGACACGAGTATCTTCAAAGACCTGAGCATCTCCATAGACACGAGCATTTTCAAAGACCCGAGCATTTCTAAAGACCCGGGCACTTTCACAGACAAGAGCTTTTCCAGAAACCCTGGCATTTCCAGAGACATGAGCACCTCCAAAGACCTGAGCCTTTCCATAGACCCGAGCCTTTCCATAGACCCGGGCATTTCCAGAGACCAGAACATCTCCAGAGACATAAGCATCTCCATAGACCTGAGCCTTTACATAGACCCAACAGTTTCCATCATGGTTCAGATTATTCTCAGATTCTATGAACCCGCCTAAATCTCCTTTCTTAACGGAACCAAAATCCTTGAGTGCCTTTATCTGATACAGGGTTCTGTTATTAACCATTACAGAGTTCCGAATAAGTTCATATTTCTTAGCCATTATTTCAGCCTTTCCAAAATCATCTTGTTTAATTCAGAATCAATACCCAGAAGAGTTGGGAGTATAGTCAAAAATTTTTATAACAGATTCATAAGGGTCATAATCATTTTATTTTTTTTTAAATTGTTTTAGTAAGTATAGTACTAATGAGTTTATCCGGATTTTTATCAGGCCCTGAAAGAGTAGGGAGTATTTCCGGGTAATTTAAGATTTCTTTTAATGTTTTGTATGGATCAAAGTCACAGTCAAAATTTACAGGAACATAGATCCGAGCATTTCCATAGACCCGAACATTTTTATAAATCAGATACATTACTTTTTAATATAATTTTCGCCGTATGATTGTTTTTCTCATAAAATTTTTCTTTTTTAGAAATATTCATCAGAGATAAGAGATATTTTTCTTTCTTTAATTAACTGTAACAGGGCTTGTTCAGAGTCTTGATATTTTAATAATAATGTATAAAGCTTTGTTTTATTTGAATCAATATAGAGTGGTAAATCTTTTATGGTGAGATGTTCTATTGTTTTAATTTTATAGCTGCAAGGAAGTAAAGATTCAATGTTTTCTCTTTTCAGATCAATTTTAATTATGATTTTATTATTATAATATTCCGGAATGTGGCTATAATTAATTATAAAGAATTTAACATATTCAACAGGTCTTTTTTTATTCCATGCAAGACCTGTAAACCAATCATATTTTTTTATTGATTGAAAAGTTATTTTATATATATGCAAATGTTTAAATGTATTATTCATGTGACATCCCATGAGACAAGCCGCCAGGATTTTATTGGCAATTCTTATATAACTATTTTCTTTTAGTAGTTATAAATATATATTATAGATATGAATTTCAGGGTTACATTAGAAACAGAAAAAGACAGGCTTGAAAAGTCCCTTGATGGATATACAGTAAAAAAGATTCAAGGAATTAATTACTTATACAGACAATGGCGGGAAGATTCTAAGGTTATTTCTGATTATATAGGAAGAGCAAAAAAGTCACAGATAGGAGCAGGTAAGCGGTTACGTCTGGTAAAATGGCTTTTAAAAAATCAGGATAAGTTTATAGAGGGATTAAAATTATTAAAAGAATTACAGAAAAAAGTTGAAGAGGAAAAGAAGTATTCCTGAAAATGATATTCAGGAATACTTTTTAAATTTTGCTCTGTTACCAAGTCTATAAACGGGTTTATTCTTAAGACGGTCAATTCTAATATCGAATAAATATTTTCTGTTTTACCATTGTACTAAATTTTTTCAGTATTTCAGGTGAAAGTTCATACTGGCTCTTATCAATTCCAGGTTGTGTCATAAGAACATCTTCAACTTCAAAGACGTCATCAAAAGATATACCGGCATCAGTAATAATTTTTATAATTTTATTAAGCAATTTGGTGTCTGACATGATTTTTTTTGTCAGATTAATTACTCTGACATATCTCAGATATTTATTAAAATTCTTACCGAGAAGACTTTTAAGAGCTTTATGAATCTTTTCATCCCCGGCTATGGTAAATTTATCTGAAGTGACGTAAGTAAGAGACCCTTTTTTTCCCTTTACATAAAAAGATTTTGAGTAATTACCTGCACGAGCCAGCTTCTCCTGCTGAGATTTAACATGATCTATTATAATCTGTTCTGATTGACTTAAATCAGCCTTAAATTTTTTAAGTTCTGTCTTCAAACTAATTACATTGTCTACTTCTTTCTTTATTTTTTCATTAATATCAGCAACGGGGATTTTAGAGACTCTGTTCGTTGTACCGTTTTTTGAAGCAAAAGAATCTTTTAAAGCCATAACATACTCACTCCTCTGGTTTTAAATTATACAATTAATTTGAACAGATATTAGCTGTTTTTCTTTAATCTCTTTGAAAAGATTGTTTTAGCATCTTCTGATTTAAGAGAACCCATGAGAATAGGAAGTTCTTTTTTAGAAGTTTCGCATACTTTTATAATTTCATTATAATTATCAATATGAAATGTTATATCCTCATCTACAAATTTAAGGATTCTATTTAACATATCTCTATACATACTGTCATATGTACCAAATTTTATGCCGCTATTTTTGATATAGGCATACCATGAAGCGCTGTCAGAATAGATATATACCATTTCACATTCAGAAACCCCATCCCATTCTTTCAAGTCTTTGCTGTTTTCAGAGAGATTGTTTTCAAACCATAGATCAGGTGAGTCCCAGTCACAAATTCTGAAAACATTAAGTTCTTTTACTTTATCCATTAATGAGAGGAGTCTTTCTATGGATTCTTTTGTGAATGTCACAAGAGCCGATTGAGGATATTCATTAAAATACTCATCATTACAAGAGACATTAAAAATTATTTTCATTTTTTTTACCTCTCTGAAAATTTTGCTTTGAACTCTTATCTGATATAAAGTCTGTCATGAAATATTATAGAATTTTTAAGTAAATTCATATTTTTCAGCCATTTCAATTTTAATATCCTGAAGAGTCGACCCCATATTTTTATTCATCTTTTAATTTAATATCTTCAGGACTTAGACTATAGGCTGTCAGACTGCCGTGGTCTGTGTAATTAGTCATTTAATATATTGTTCAGACTAATGTTCCCAAACTGAAAAGGTATTTTTTTGTTTTTTATAAGGACTTAGATATTCTACAGGGATATTTTTAGAAATTCTATGTATCCGTTTTAGTAAGTATAGTACTAATGAGTTTATCTAAATATTGAGGCCTAAAAGAACGGGGAGTATTTCCGGATAATTTAAGATTTCTTTTAATGCTTCGTATGGATCAAAGTCACAGTTAAAATCTATAGGAATATATCCCAAGCGAGCATTTCCATAAACATGAGCATTTTTAAAGATATGAACATTTCCAGAGACCCGGGCATTTTCAGAGACCCGGGCGTTTCCATAGATCAAAGCATCTCTAAAGACCTGAACATCTCCAGGGACCCGGGCATTTCCATAAAATCCGGGCGTTTTCATAGACCCAAGCATTTCCAGAGATCCGGGCATTTCCATAGACAAGAGCATTTCCAGAAACCCCGCAGTTTCCATCATGACTCAGGTTATCCTTAGACTCTATATATTCGCCTGAATCTCCTTTCTTAACGGAACTAAAATCCTTGAGCGCCCTTATCTGATCAAAATCCTTGAGCGCCCTTATCTGATCAAAATCCTTGAGCGCCCTTATCTGATCAAAATCCTTGCACGCCCTTATCTGATACCGAGTCTTGTTATTAATCTTAATAAAGTTCTGAACCGAGCGTTTCCATAGACCCAAGCATCTCCTAAGTTCATATTTCTTCATAACTATTTTTCCTTGTAGTCATTTAATATATATTGTTCAGACTAATGTTCCCAAACTGAAAAGGTATTTTTTTGTTTTTTTATAAGGACTTAGATATTCTACAGGGACATTTTCAGAGATTCTATGTACCTGTTTTAGTAAGTATAGTACTAATGAGTTTATTCAGATTTTTATTAAGTCCTAAAAGAGTGGGAAGTATTTTCGGGTAATTTAAGATTTCCTTTAATGCTTTGTATGGATCAAAGCCACAGTCAAAATCTATGGGAATATATTCCAAGCGAGCATTTCCAGAGACATGAGTGTTTCCAGAGACATGAACATTTCCAGAGATTTGAGCGTTTCCAAAAACACGTGCCCCTATCAGGGACCATGGCATTTTCATAGACCTGAGCATTTTCATAGACATAAAGCGTTTTCAAAAATCCAACAGCCCCTTTTATGGCTCAGATTATTCTCAGACTCTATGCCCCCACCCCGATCACCTTTTTTAACAAGGCTAAAATTTCTGAGGTCCTTATCTAATACAGGCCCTGTTATTAAACATTATAGAGTCTTGGATAAGTTCATATTTCTTAGCCATTTCAATTTTTTTCGATTATTTTTTATTCACCTTTTAATTCAATATCTTCAGGGCTTAGACTATAGGCTATCAGATTACCATGATCTGTATCCAAGTCGGCCTGATTGGGAAAACAGGGGGAGCACATTGAACAATTGGTTTTAACCCATTTAGAATGTACTACCTGAATAGCACAGAAATGACCGTCATATATAAGAGAGTATTCCGCTTCTTTGTCTATATCATATAAATTCTCATTATTCTTTTTAAAACCCAATAATATTTCAGGTTCCTGCATTTCATATTCTTCTGCTTTATCTTCTCCATATTCTTTTATAAAAGCTTCATAGTCAAGGTCTATTCCGTTATTAAATATTTCATCAATAAGGAAATCATTTACGGAATGAATACTGATAACACCGGTCACAGGTTTTATAGACCGGTCATTAAGTTCTGTTAACCTTACAGGCTTCATTATTTAAACTCCTTCCTCTTTTTGAAATATACAGGCTTTTTCTGCGCAATGTTCAGAACAATATTTACAATTATCGTTAAAAGGATAAAAATCATCTGAAGTATATATACCCGCTGCATACCATTCTTCCATGTCCTCTATTATTTTTCCACAGGTAGAACATTTTTTCAGTTTCTTATAAATTCTTTCAGCCCATTTACGAGCATCTTCAAAGGTACAGGTATCAAAGGGTATTGTCAAGCCATTAGTACATCCAATACCAAGTGAAGCATCTTTTCTTCCATCATTTTGCCATGACTTACATATTTCTATAGCAGTCTCAACGGCTTCAACAGGATCAGAAAATTCTTCAAATTCTCCGGGATATTTTGCAGCAAGCGCATCCGGGTTTGTGTAATCCAGACCGCCTTCTGAAATTTCTACAACAGCAGTATTATCAGGCCATTGTAATTGTCGAGTTACAATATACATATAAATCTCCTTTTTGTTTTATGAATAATTTTATATATTAATCAAGGTTTCTCATATCCAGATTGATAGGATCATTTCTCAAATAGCGGCCATATCGAATATTACATCGACATGTTTCATAAAAAATTCTTTTTCCAGATTAATTCAGACTGATAAGCACAGGCAGGATGTCAGACGGATCCGGTAAAATCCAGGGGTGGGTGACAACTGTAATCTTTGATAACTTTTCCGTTTTAAGTTTTATTAATTTCATCTGAGATATTCTCTCATTTTCTTTATTAATTAATAATCTCCTAATTCTCAGATCCTATATATACTCTCAGAACTATTTCCTTCAACCTCTCCCAAGCCAATCCCGGTAAAATTGCCCAAATTAGCTCCGTCTTCATCGAGTCCCGAAGAGTCCTCCAACTCTACATAAACCATTACTGGGATAAAAAAACTTCATCTCTAAGTTTACCCGGTTTAAAATTGACTCCCGGCTCTTTCCTGCTCTCCTTCAGGTTCTCAGTAAACAAGCCCCGGACATCTTGAGAGGGCTCAGAAAAAGACATAAAAAGTCCTGTCCCGTTCTTAAAAATCTGATTCTGATTCTGGGCCCTTATAAATAATATGAGGGAATTACTCAGTAATTTCATATCTGTTTTAAAAACTCGTCTACTGTTTTAGCAGTTTTCAGACTGATGATAAGATTAGTAATTTCATCCTTCTGAATAATAGTATCCCTATCAAGCTGATTATCTGGAATGAAAAAATATCCTGTTCTCTTAAAATCCCCTGATATAAAAGTCCAGGAATCAAAGTATCCGTCTGAATGAAGAATTTTATTTATCTTGGTAAAAAGGGCTTCTGGATTCTCAAGAAAATTACCCCTTATAGTAAGTACTCTTTTAGTCTGATTAACAGTAAATATACCTTTTTCTGTTAAAAGACTGAAGAGCATTATCTGAGTGCTGGATTTAAATCTTTCAATGAATTCACAGGTATAATTAAAAGGAATTTCTTTTTCAAATTTAGCTTTAACCGACTTATCCAATTTTCTGGGGTGTATGAAATAAATCACTGACTCTTCAGAGTGTATTTCCATATTATGCTTTGCAGCAAGTTCTTTTATTCTTTTTTGCCACATAATCTTTTTTTCCTTATTTATAAATAGCTATATGTAATGACCCTTATGGCATTTTGACCATTATAACAAAATTTTATCCGTTTTATATATTTAAATATAATAAAAGAAGATACAGGAGATAAATTTCTCCTGTATCTTTTTATGAAACTATCTGGCCGTGGCCGCAAAATTGATTACATCATTGGCATGATTAAGAATAGTTTCAGCCTTTTTAAGACCAAAACTGAAGGGCTTCCCTTCCTTGGCCAAATGAATGATTGGATTGCCCTTATATTTCTTTATCTTTGCCCGGGCAGGTTTCTTTGAAGACGTGAATGCGACAATATCGGCCATATTATCGACGATTGCTTCAGCCCTTTTCAGACCGAAACAAAGAGTCTTTTCAGAATCCCTTATCGGAAGATGAAGCACAGGGTTACCTTTGTAGGTAGTAATACGGGCTTTGGTAGTAATACGGGCTTTGGTAGTAGCCATAAAAACACTCCTTTTGTTAAAGTGAAAATTGATCCGGATTTGATGGAACCAGATCGTTATCCATTTATATCAGTACCTGAATTAAAGTTAATCCGAAAATCCAAATAGAACCAGACTGATTTTCAGACCGGAGGAACAAAAATCTCAGATTGAAGAAGGAATAAAATTTTTCAGACTGAATGTTCATTATGATGCAAGCCTTCGAGTACGATTCCTTTCATATTGTACCCAAAGTTTATGCTTCTGTTTAATATGAATAATATAAGATGCCATATCAGGGAGTTCGAGCTTTCCCAGACTTACGTATTTATGTAATAAAGTCACAAATCCAGTAACTTGAAATATAGAGACCTCCTTACCAAGACGTGCCTTTATTTTAAGGCATGCATCTTCATAAATCTGACCATTCAATTTGATAAATTCAAAACGAATAATATTTTTTTCCCAGTCATATAACTTACGAACCTTTTCTTTCTTATGCCCGTTCCCAAACCGATTACGAGTAATAATTGGTTTATGTTCCAGACTGAATTTCTTTTCCATACCCGCAGGAGTAGCTTTAAAAACCGTTTTCTTTTTAGTCTGTTTGGTTTTATCCAGACCGGGAACCTGAATAATTTTTCTCTTAATTTTCAGATCGGAAATCTGATACTCTTGTTCTCTTTCAACTTCCAGACTGGAAGGTTTATCAGACTGAGACCTCTTTATTTCAATAAGTAATACCTTGTCAATAAATTCCAATATTAAATCCCGTTTTTCTATGTTTTCAGAAAAGGCCTTTTTAAGAAGATAATACTGAAAATCTTTTAGAGTAGCGGTTTCCATTAAACCTCCTTTTTATTTTTTTCGGTTCAGAAAAAAAGCAGGGATTATTCTATCTGTTTGAATTCATATTTTCAGATCAGGAACAAAAATTTCTCATAATTGGTTTATGTTCCAGACCGGCACCGTCTGAACTGGCCGGAAAGTTATTTTCTTCAAATCCGCTTTACGATAACTCCTCCGCTTCGATAGTGCTTTGCGCAGAAGAGCTTAAATTAAACCATTTGTCCCATAGACGGACATATTCTGCCTCCAGAGGAAACAACTCTCCCAAAGATTTATCGTCTCTAGGACAAGACAAAACCTTAATCCAAGGAATACCGTGGTAATTTCCCGTCACGGCGTCTCTTTCACGTGCCCTGTTAAGAGCGTCGATGATGGTACCGGTCGTCCGGCACTTTTGAGCCGTTTCAAGAGCTTCGTCAACACGTCTGTTAGCGTGTTTCAAGGGTTTCAAGCACGACATTTCGTCGCGCTTGAAAAGAAACAGCGCTCCTAATTCTATTCCTTCGGGCGGTTCAGGTTCTGGAAACAGTTCTGAATTTTTAAAGATTAAACTTTCTATTAGATTCATATTATTATCCTTTTTGTTTGAATATTATTTAATGTAGATAAAAAAGATACAGGAAATAATTTCTTCCTGTATCTTTCCAATAAAATTATTTAGTTGTCATATAAGGTTCAAACTTCTCAATCCTTGAAAAGGCATCTTGGAAATCAAGAAATTTTAAAGCCGTCATAACCTTGTTATATTCCTCATCATCACCTTTTTTCTTGAGGGCCGCTTTGATTGCCAACGTCTTAAGACGAGGTTTCAAGTCATGAAAAACTTTTACCCTCCATTTTTTGCCCGTATCCGGGCCGGCCTTTACCCAAGCTGAATAAAATAACTGATTCGCTTCCCGAATAGCTTTCGCAATTCTCCGGGAACGCGCATATTTTTTCGCTTTAATAGCAATTTCTTTGCCCCTTTTAGACTGAAAAAAAGCTTCTTTTAGTGCTTTGTTATGCATAATGTATTCCTTTGAAAAAAGGTTTTGAAATAATGCCCTTCTTTCATCAAGAAGAAGGGCCAATTAATTGGAAGAAATTAGTATTTCAAAAAGGCATGTTTATTGTTTTATTGTGATACCCATAGCTTCCGCTCCATGCAAAAGCATGGAAACTCGTGAATTATACTCAGTATCATCAATACCTTTTCGGGCTTTGATCCGTTTAAGAGTATTAATGAGCTGAACAGTAGTCTGGAGAATACTGTATTCCTCACGAGTATGAGCAACACAATTATACCCGTCAATTTTCACAAGGGCAATAAAGATTTCATTGCCCTCTTCCGCTTGTATTGATATGGGCGGAAAAACCAGAAAAAGAAAAACGAGCATAATAAACAGATTCTTCATAAAAAGAATCTCCTTTCTGAAAAAATGAAGTCAGTACTTTTTCGGGACTTTCAACACTTATTGTACTAACTGTTTGTCCCCGATCCCTTCTCTCTATTGAAGGAGGGATCACAGTGTCCTAAGTTTAGCCCGGATTTGTTTAGCAAATTTTTTATCTCGTTGCTTCCGGGCTTTTAACTTCATCTTAATACGTTTGGCAGTTTTAATATCTACCATAATAGATACCTTGCCAAACGTAAAAACAATATCCGGTTTATTTAATCCAGAAGGCATAATTATTTTTTCCCTTTGCGATTATATCCGGATTATGCCTTAACATTCCATCACTTGATTCAAAATCCAATGATAAATCAACAAATAATTCAGAATCAGACAAATCGGCATTCTCAGGTATGTATTCATACCTGATTAAACCATCTGACGATTCTATATCACGAGCACATATTTCTGATAACATAATCTCCTCCTTTTTAATGTCATATAATTTTAAGACTCTATCTATTTCAGACGGAGTCTTGTTAATTAATAATTTTATAGTACCTATTGCTTTTTCAAGTCGTGTCTTGGTTTGATACATATTAACACTTCTCCAAGAATTCAGAAACTGACGATGTTGTATTCAGTAATATGATAAGATTAAACTCATCATTCTGAATAACGGTTTCGCGAATAGGCCGATCTGACGTATTAATTTGTAACGGTTTAGAATCCATATATACCCGTCCTTCCAATTTTGGTTTAATTCTGATACCCACATGAACAAGTTTTGACCATATGGGCTTTTCCTCTCCGAATAATTCGAACAAATAATATTTTACTGTGACAAACTGAACAAACTTTAATAGTCTGCTTACCGCGATTGGCTATGTTGTTCTTAGACATTATATATCTCCAGTATCTCTTATTAAACTAAACTAACTCCCAACCCGTCTTTGCGGCGGTCTGGATGATTCGCCCGTCCGGGAGCTGCTTTTTCTCCCGAACAGAGTTATGAAATACTTTGAAAGGTACTCTGTGAGTACCTGTTGTGTCTTCAGAAGTCTGCATCAGTGCCATCAAAGCAGGCACTGGTGAAACAAAGACTACTTGCTTTCCTATAAGACTGCTAGCGATCTCCCGGATTTTTTTAAGGTTCCAACCATTAGTTGGAACCTTTATTTCTCCCTCTATTTGATATTTCTTGAGTAATAATTCTTTTTGTTCATTGAACAAACAATGCTGTTCATTAACGATTATAATACATTTTTTTGCCATCTTTTAACCCCCTTTTATATAATTGTTATCGTTTCATGAAATTCTTTTATCATTTTATCGGAAAGAACATTTTGATCGATTTTCTTTCCATTTTCCCATAATTGGGAAAGGCCATTAAACGTAGATAAAAATCCCCGTTCAATAGTATTCATATTAAGCCAGCGGTTTTTTTGGTTTTCTTTTACTTCAACCATTATTTCATTTCGTGATGATTTTCTGAAACGTCCGGTACATAATACCTTGTACCATAGACGTATTGATTTCTTGCGCGTTTGGTTTGACGCCGTAATAACGGCGCCTTTTAAAGAATTGGATTCTTGAATAGCCATATCACCTCCGTATTATTATATATGACGTTTACCGGAATAAAAAATATTCGGCATTAATTTATTTCTGTAAGTTCTGTAAGTAATGATGTTTTCCGAAAGTCAGAAAACTTTTTTTCCATTTTTTCTTTCTATAAGTAATGGAAAAAAAAAGTGATGTTTTCCGAAAGTCAGAAAACTTTTTTTTCCATTTTTTCTTTCTATAAGTAATGGAAAAAAAAAGTGATGTTTTCC